>CAZRKJ010000011.1:0-20820 GCA_964600775.1 uncultured Acholeplasma sp. | reverse complement strand
CATGTCTAGTTCACCAAATAATCCGTCATCTGGACTATTGAGTAAGGATGGTCTATCTGCACCTACTTTAAATTCCCAACCATTAGCTGTAGACATACCTGGTAAGTTTAAATCAAACCAAGCTGAATCAATTTCTAACGGTAACGAATCACCTGCTAAAGAGCTGCTTGATGGTGTAACTGAAAGAATGAGTTCAGAACCAACTGTATGATAATTATGTTCAATAATTGGTGCTCTACCACTACCACCTGCACCACCATAAGTTAAATTGGTTGCACCAGTTTGACCTACAACTGCTACATGTACTAATGAATTCTTAATTTCTGCATTTAAGTTGGTTGCTGATTGTGCTTCAATATATCCAACTAAACCACCGGTATGCATGTTACTTGAACCTGCATTACCTGTAATTAAACCTTCAACATATACATTTCTAATACCTGCACCACGTGCCCAGCCAATTAAACCACCTGCACGACCATTACCACTGTTTGCTCTATTGACTGTAACTTCAATACGTGCAACGATATTTTCAACAGGAAGTGCAACTTCACCATCATGTGTTAAGTTACCAATAACACCTGCAATACGTCCAGCACCTTCAATAATTGCTTCTACATAAATGTTTCTTACGGCTGCATTTGTACCAGCATCAAGTGATCCAACAAGTGCACCGACTCTAAATGTATTTGTAATGATTGTTGCATCAGTTATACGTATATTTTCTATTACAGAACTATTCATACGTGCAGCTAAACCAGCTATTGCGTTACCGTTACTATCTGATGCATTTTCAAATGTACTTAAGATATCAATATGTGCTAAGTTTAGATTTCTAACAGCACCACCATTGATTCTTGCAAATAACGCATAGTTTCCACCAACGGATGTACGAATATATAATCCGCTAACTGTATAACCTGCACCATTTAATGAACCACTAAATTCAGGAATTGGTACCCAACTTGCTAAACCTTCACCATACTTCGTTGATAAGTCAATATCCGCTGCAAGTATATAATGTGCACTTGCTGTATACTCTAGGTTTTCACTCTCAACAACATAAGTACCGCGTCCGATTGCTTCAAAATCAGCAAGTGTACGGATAATAAATGGATTACCAACAGTACCATCACCATAATTAATGACCTCTGCAGAATTTGATAAACCTGTGCCATCTAGTAATGTATCTCTATCTTGATTTGTAGTTTCAGCATATGCATAGAAGAAATATTCTACATTTTCATCAGGCATTATATGTCTAACATTATCAATTGTTGCACCACTACCTGCAAATAGTACACCAGTACCTGCTTTGATTTGTTCTGGTGTATACTCACCAGCTGCATCAACGATAATGTAATAAATCATACCTGGCATATTAATTTCTAGATTAATAATTATTTCTTTATTGACATCCCCTGGTCTTAAACCACCAGTAATAACAAGCGGCGCCATTGCTTTTGAATTACCAGAGACTGCAAATACTTGACTCAGTGTTTCATCTTCTAGTAAGACCACATAATATACATAGTATGTTGTGTCTGGGTCAGCCATTAAATGTGTTGCATTAATAACTTCACCACTACCTGCGAATAAAACATCATTTGGTGTCATAATATCTTCTGCTGTTAACGTTGCTTGTGCACCTAAAACAACATAATAAATTGTTGAACCTGGTTGATTACTTGAAATTGTAACTCTTAATTCACTTTCTTCAACACCTGGCACAACTGTAGGAATTGTAACTAATGGCATAACAAGTTCTCCAAGTAAACCAAGGTCTTCACTACCTCTTAAAACTGGTCTTTCTTGGTTGCTGGTTAATTCAAAAATTGTTACAAGATCCCATGTTGGAATATTTGTTTCAAACCAAAGTGTAGTACCAACCTCAGCTTGTGTGACCTCAGTACCATTAATAGCACTACTGCCACCACCACCAAAAACTTGAGTACCTTCAACTTGATAAACATTACCAATTAATAATAAATCTTCAAATCCATCAAGACCACTTGTATTTCTATTACCAATAATAGATCCTACATTAGCCCCAGATCCTGTACCATAAACAGTCGCATATACGATCGCATCATTTAACGATGCAACTACATTATTATTACCACCACGTTTTTGATAGAATCCATAAACACCACCAGTATCTCTTGGCCCTTGGATATAACCTCTAACAAAGACATTCGATAATTGAAGCCCTCTTGCATACCCAACGATACCACCAATATGTTGATCCTCACCAATAACAGTACCGTCAAATACGATATTTTCTAATGTAATGACTTCGTTAGAACCATCAGAGACATCAACTAAACCAACAATACCACCAATACGGTTATGACCTTTAACTGTCACGTTTGCATATACATTACGAATTGTACCAGCCTCATAAATACGACCAGCCACACCACCAACACGTGAACCACCTAAAGTGTCTTCAACAGTACTGTTAATGATTTGTACATTTTCAATTGTTCCTTTTAAATAACCAATTAATAAACCTGTAGCATGTGTAGAACCTGCATTGGTACCAGATGCATGTACATATGCATCTTCCATAACTAAGTTTTTAATTACACCGCTACGTTCAGATGATGCAAATAGCCCTCTATATAAAGATATTGATGATGTTGCATCCATATATAGACCTATAATTTTAAAACCTGCACCATCAAATGAACCTTCAAGTCTAGCACCTAGTGCATCTGCACCAAGACTTTCCCAACTTTCTAATCCTTCACCATACTTAACTGACAAATCAATATCATTTGTAAGTATATAATGATGCATCATCGTCCATTCTTTTCCATCAAGTTCATAGAAACCTTTACCAATTTGTTCTAAATCTTGAACTGTTGATACTTGATAAGGGTCTTCAACAGTACCTTCACCTTTATCAACTTGTTCAACTACTAATCTTGCTGCAGCACTCATATTACGTACAGTACTAAATGCACCATCAAGTGTTACAACAAAATAAGCTGTATAGCGTGCAGATGGGGTTAATCCTTCTAATACAATACCAGAAAGACTTGCACCATTACCTGACTTTAAAACATTTACTGCACCATAATTTTGTCCAGCAACGATTTGTTCAGCCGTTGGTGCTACACTACCTTCAGCAACTAACACATAATAAATAGTACCTGCACCGTTAGATTGAGCATTTAATAATAGCTCACCATCATTTGTTCCAGATGCAAGTGCTAATGATGCAAAACCTAATGTAACTGTCGTTTCAGCTTTAGTTCTACCTGTAACACGTAAAACTTGACTGTAACTTGAATCTTGTCCAACAACAAAGAAAACAGCATAAGGTGTATCTGATTCTAATGTTACAGTTACATCTAATGTATCTGTAGTTGAAACACCTTTTGCAACACTTTGATCCCCTGCAACAACTTCGGCTGCCGTTTTAGATGTCACACTGTTTGGATAAACTGCATAATAAATGCGTCCAGTAGTCTCCTCACTTTTTGCATATAAATCCAATTTACCTGGATCTGCATGCTGCGTGACTGTTGGGTCACCATCAAATGCTGGTACAACTGTTTGTGTTGGTGTACAAGCAATTAATGTTAAAAGTCCAACAAGTATAAAAACTAATGTTAATACTTTCTTCATACTTTCCTCCTAAAGAAATGTCTGGCAGTATTTTTTCTTATGGCTACTGCAAAGCCCCTCATTAAACAATAGTTATATTTTATTTTGATTGCATCGATTATAGTAAAGCGCTTACATATAATGTAATTATAATGAATTGAATAATCAATGTCAATCGATATTGTACAAATGAATAGACATTTTTTATCTATTTTATTATTACTTATCTATTTGTCCAATATACCGCACAATAACCTTGCGTTAGTAGACAACCAAGCCAATCGGCCTGGTTGTTCACTAACTAGGGGAGTTTTGTGATTGAAACCTTTTAATATTAGATTAAACTTACCTTAACCACATTACACCTACACTATTTGGATCAACTTTGGCTACATTTTGTGCACCATAAGTCGGATGTAAATATAAACCATTTGTTGGTGTAATAACTGGTAATACATTTGAGAATGTTACACCTGCTGGTGGCGTTGGTACATTAAAGGCACCACCACCTGCATATGCAGTATCACTAAAATAGTGTTCATTTTCAAAAACTAAATTACTGTGTGGTTTATCATAACGCGTTGCAGAGAAACCTGAACGAGCTACAACAAAATTATTTCTTAAAGTTACATCTGTTGACGTTTGAGAATATTTACCCCCAAATAATATGGATTGTCTCGAGTTGTAAATTGTATTATTTTCTATTAACACATTATAAGGTGTCCATTGTGCATTTAAAACTGTGTTTGTACCCGGAATATTTACACCCGAGTGTACAACAATGCCAGCACGTGTGTTGCTACCGGTATTAATACCTTCAATGTAATTATTGCGGATAATATGCCCTGCATCATATGCTCTAATACCACCCGTATCATTAATAAACTCACCAATCATTACATTATTTTCAACAATAGAATTCTTACCATGTCTTAAAGTAATATGTCCAAGATTTCTTAAGAATGTATTATTACGTATCATATTACGTCCAGACTTAACTGAAATAATTTCAATTTCACCATTAACATCAGCAAAGTAATTATCTTCAATTAAGATATAACTATCAGATTGAGAATGAATGGATGTACCTAAACGGATTGTTTCATAACCGTTTTGTCCACCACCATTTGCATAGTTTAAGAATGCATTTTGATAAATCTTATGGAATTGTGGTGATCTATCATCTCTCCATATCGTTAAGAGTGAACCACCAGTTGATTTACCATCAAATGTATTTCTATCCACCTCATGATGCATACCTGTTAAGGATACCCATTTATAATCTTCACCAATACGTTCAAATCTAAAGAACAAACTATTTGTTAATCTTAAATGGTCACCTTGTAACCAAACAGCACCTCGATCATTTGTAGGTGAACCATTTTTAAATGTTAGGTTTGCAACTACAACATGGTTTGCTTGAATGTGTAACATCGATTCACCTTCAATTGATGTTGCACCCGGTGTACCAATAATAAAGATTGGATTTTCCTTGGTACCACTACGCATTAACTTAACATTAACTTCATTAAATGCAGTACCTGCAAGTAATAATGCATCTCCAGGCATTGCATTTGTTAATGCTTGGATAAGTTCAACTTTATTATTAATTACTACTTTTCTTAGTATTCTTGGATCATTTTCATCAATGATTTCACTACTTGGTGCTTCATAGGCTACTGTTATATTAAAATCTTTAAACACAGAAATACCATTTGCTGATATTTGAGCAGATAAGACTACATTCTTTTCTGCCTCATCTGGGCCTGGTAAATTTACATTACCGTCCAAATCAATTACACTTGCATCGGATGTGGTCCATTCAATATATGAGCCATTATATGTAACTCTAGGTAATATTAAATAATCTGAAGTTACTTTTTCTAAAGGAAACAGTTCTAAATCTTGAATATCTTCTTGAAGTAATAAATCTTCACTTGAAGGTTCAGGTAATATTGTTATATCAAATATACGATCAATACGACTACCTGATAATAAGAACTGACCAATTAAACGTACAACAACTGGTGGTTCATCATGTTTTGGTCGTGTCACATGACCATCTGAGTTGATTGATGTTACATCATCAGACTTCCATGAGATTTCAAGTAATGGATGAGTCGTTCTTCTTGGTAAAGAGATATTGTTTCTAACTTGATTTAAGTCAATTCCTAAATCAAACTCATCAACCAAGATTTGAAGTTCTTCAAATGTTGTTTGATCTTCAAAAGGTTGTGGCAATATAGTTTCACTACCGCAAGCCACTAAAGTTAGTAGAAATACCGGTAACAATAATAGTAAGATTATTTTTCTCATTATCCAATTCTCCTAATGCTTAATTTACCATCTACAAGTTGCCAAACAGATGTGAAATTAAATCGTGGTATGGTTGTTTCATAAAACTCAATTGTATTTAATTCAGCTTGGGTTCTAAGTTCACCATTTTGTGCTCTTGAAGAATTATTATTGGTAGCACCTTCTATTGCATTGTGAGCATAACCAAGTTCATAATTATATTCACCCTTAGTAATTGAACCATCACCTAGAATATAGCCAACACCAACCGTACTATTGCCGTCGATACCACTTGCTGTAACCTTATCACCCATAAAAATCATATTACGGATATGTGATGTATGTGATGGTGCACTTTCTATATAACCAATTACACCGCCTACTTGACGTACGCCAATAACATCACCATCAACAATTACACCATTAACAGATACGCCTGTACCTGCACCTAATATGCCACCTACTTGGCGTCCGGTTGAATCAACCGTTTCTACAGTACCTCTAAATAGTAAATCTGTTAAAGATACCCTATCATAACCACTATTTGTTGTTGCAGCACCGACAATACCACCAATTCTACGTCCACTTGCTGTTACAGTACCTTCAAAACTTGATTGTGATATTGCACCTGAATCATAGAAAGCACCAATTATACCGCCAATTTGACCTTCACCACTTGGCTGTGTAATGGTTGCATTTGTAACATGGATTTGATGCACTGTACCTTTTGCATAACCAACAAGTGCACCCACTCTAAATCCATCCACAGTGATATTTACATTATCTAATTTTAAATTAATAATTAAACCATCAAAGTTTAACTCTTGGAATAAACCCCATTTTTCAACACCTGCTGTACTAGTAATCGTCAAATTAGATATTGTGTGACCATTACCATTAAAGACACCATTAAACTTTCTATTCGCACCATTTTGTTTACCAATCGGTACCCAATTATCATATTCAGATAAATCTATATCGTTAACAAGTTCATAATATGCTGTATCGGTATATCCAAAATTACCTGTAGTAATTTCAGCTAACTGCCAAGCTTCACTAATTAGAAATGGATCTTCTTCAGTACCCATACCTTGAATCAGTGTTTCAATTTCAGATACAGTTTTAGCTGTAAACATTAAAGTTTCACTTTCAAAATCATTTAATGTTAATGAAACGAAGACATTGTAGTATGTTTCATCTGCTAAGCCATTAACAAGTTTAAATAAAACACCTGTTGCTTCACCAAACACAATTACTTCATCTGATGTTTCAAACAATGCTGCATCTAATGCCGTGACATCTTGTGCTGTCACTGCATATCTTATGGTTGTATCACTATGTTTTGCACCAACAAAAAGTTGAATGCTCCCACGCACTTCACCTGCTGTAATGTTTACTTGATTATATCTTGGAACTTCAAGATATGTCGTTGTGTCTTCACTACAAGCTGCTAGTACCAAAACAATCGTTAACACGCCAATCATTAATAGACGTTTAATAATATTCATGCTTATATAGCCTCCCTATAAAAACGTTTTCATTTGCATTATATAGTAATTATTTTTGAATTGCAATCAATATTACTGATTTTTGTCTATAATATAAAACAAAATTCAATTTAATCATGTTATTATTGTATATCGTGCATAATACCGCACACAAGTTTTTTATTTAATATCATTAAAAAAGAAAAAAGATAATACATTGAATTGATATGTATTATCTTTTGAGATGTATTAAACAGATGCTATATAACCTAAACGCTTTGATGCCTTTTTAGCAATACTAATTAATTCTGCAATCTCATCTGTAGGGTCTTTATATTCTTGATATAGATCTGATGCTGAAATAACAGCTATAATTTTATTTTCAAAGTTTCTAATCGGTACAGCTATTGTCTGTATTTGACCAGAGTTTCCATTATCATTAATAATATAACCCCTACCAAATATCTCTTGTTCCTTTTCGGATAGGTTTTCCACTTTAGAGTTGAATATCCTAAATGTTTTACTAATAGGATGTGCATCATCTTCACTAATGATTGTACCTATCTCTTCAGATGTTGCAATCAAACTGTTTGTTGGTTGATACTTGAAGATATATACAATTTCACCTTCATTACTTTTGTTGATGAATGTTGTTTTACCATGTCTATTAGAAAATATCTTCAATTCACGTTCTAGTGATTCAATTAACTTGGAGTTCTTAGTATAGCTTGAACCCATAATATAGAGTCTTGATCCAATAATGTAATTCTTTAATCTATGATCTTTATAATATACAACTTCATAATCATAGAGTGTTTTTAAGAAATCATATGCTGTAGACTTAGGTATATCTAATTTTCTATAAATTTGACCTAGTGTTAAACCTTCTTCATGTTTCGATATTAAATCAAGGATTTCTAATAACCTTACAACTGATCGATTATGTTTCATCGCTGTACCCTACCTGATGCATCACCTTTAGCAAGGATATCTACTTCTGATTCACTTACTTGATTAAAATCACCAGGTATTGTATGTTTTAGTGCACTAGCTGCAGCAGCAAATTCAACTGCCTGACTCGGTGTACGTGTTAATAACCCGTGAATTAAACCGCCACTAAATGAATCCCCTCCACCGACACGGTCGATGATCGGATTAATTTCATATCGCTTTGAATGATGGAAGGTTTCTCCATCATATAATAAAATACTCCATCCGTTATGAGTGGCTGAAAAAGATTCTCTTAAAGACGTACCTACCATTTTAAAATTAAACGTCCCAGCCATTTCTTTAAAAATATCCTTATATGCACTTGCATCTAAATGACCAGAGGTTACATTCGTACCCTTTGGTTTAAATCCAAGTGTCAAATCTGCATCTTCTTCGTTACCAATACAAACATCTACATATTGCATTAAAGGACGCATAACTTTTCTAGCGGCTTCAGGCGTCCATAATTTTTTACGATAATTTAGATCAACTGATGTTGTAACACCATGTTTTTTAGCAGCAATCAATGCTGCTTCAGTAAGTTTTGCTGCTTCAGCACCTAATGCTGGTGTAATACCTGAAAAGTGAAACCAATCAGCATCCTTAAAAATATCGTCAAAATTAAACTCACTTGCCTTAGCTTCTGCAATTGATGAACCTGCACGGTCATAAATAACTTTTGAAGGTCGCATTGAAGCACCAGTTTCTAAATAATAAATACCGATGCGATCCCCACCGCGTACGATATAATCGGTGTGTACACCATAACGTCTAAGTGCATTGATTGCACTTTGTCCAATTTCATGTGTTGGTAGTTTTGATACAAAATATGCTTCATGGCCATAATTTGCAAGTGATACAGCAACATTAGCCTCCCCACCGCCATATACTACATCAAAACTTTCTGCTTGTACAAAGCGGGATTGTAATGGTGTAGATAAGCGTAGCATAATTTCACCCATTGTAACGACTTTTGCCATCTTACTTTTCTCCTATATAAAAAATTTAACCGTCTATAATATTGTATGATTTGGTATTTTGTAGACCAAATTTGTCACACCGTTTATTATACCGACTAAATTTATTATATCACGAGATTTTATATTGTAAATTATGATTTATGTATATTGTATAAAATAAAACTTTTTTATTAATAAATTTCTATGTTTTTGTGCTCTTAAGTATATATTCTCTATATATTTCATAACCCTTTTGATTTAAATGTATACCATCTGCAGTAAATTGTTCATTTAAAAACCCATTTTCATCTAATAATGCATCAAATACATGGATGTATTTGATATTGTTTTCATTTGCATATTGCATCACTTTATAGTTGATGGATTTTAGCTCACCATTAGTTCTACCACCGATATACATCTTTTTATAGAGTTTATGGCTTGTATCAACAACTGGTGTTGTTGATAAGTAGTTTATCATAGCACTTGGGTATTTAGCTTGTATGTTTTTAAGTACCTGAACAATTCCTAAAAAAGCAGTTTCTACATCAGCTTCTAATAAGACTAAATCATTCGAACCAATTGATAGATAAATATATTTAGGATCATGATTTCCAAAGATCGTATCTATATTATCTAGTATAAGTTTGGTAGTAGCACCTGCAATCCCTCTATTTAAGGCATTTATGCTAGGTAAATACTTCTCTAATTTAAAATACTCAATCATTGAGTCCCCTAAAAATAAATAGTCGCTATTTATTATATTTTGGTCGTTATCTAATTTGTACTTATTTAAAACTTTAGTAGATGTTTCATCTATCATCTGTCTTAATGCTTTTAATTCTATTGAGCTTAATTTCATGTCATCAAATCCTTTATAATTTGTCATCACACATTATATCATTTAAGGCTAAATAATGAAAATTAGTGCTTAAATATGGTATAATCCGTATAAATAGAATCATTATTTTAAGGAGGAACAACACATATATGAAAAACTATCTATTAGATGATACTTCATTTATTTTGCAATTTAATCGTATCCCTTGTAACAATGAATCAGACATACTATCATCCAGACCATTTCAACTCATATTAAGACGTTATATGACTATGGTTAGACAAACAGAAAATCCAGATTATAAATGGATTTTAAAAATTAAACCAGGAGATTTAATCTCCATTTATAAGGCTTTACTTGTATGGCCATATGAAGAGGTGGTTGAACGCTTAGAAGCGTTAAGTCATAAATTAAATCGTTATCACTTCTTCTTATTTACAGAAGACTTTTATAACTATTGGAGACGCTTAGAACGCTATGGGTTTTTAAGTAGAACCCGTATGGATAATGATAAGTCAATGAATAAACGTTTAATTAACACTTCAGAAGACTTTTCTAACTTAGTTTTAAACTTATACCGCACGGTAACAGAAAAGATCTTAGATAGAAGTTATCACTTAATTAGACAACTACCTGCTGGTACACAAGCTAATTTATCCTTAGTATCAAATCCGTGGACGTATGATGCCCCTTATACTAAACTTACAGATAATAAGTTTGTATCAGGGATTGTTATTACACCACCATTAATGATTTATTCTAAAGCAAACACAAGAACAGGTTTATTTAAACCCTTAGATCATAACCCACTAACTAAAATAAGCATCAATAAAAATGATTTTGTTGTTGTAGCAATCAAAGTAGGTAACTTCTTGACCTATGCATATATTCATAACAAGTTTATGAAATATGCAGTGACTTTAGGTTCATTATTTGAAATGGCATCTTTTGATGAATATAAAGACAAAAAACCAGATATGATCTATGTCTATGGTATATCTGAAGAACAATATGATGGTACATACTATCATGATATAGATAATGATATCTATTCAGGCTATGTCAGTTTAAATGATAAAAATGATTACTTTGGTTATGTTAAGAAAATGTTATTAACACTACATAACGTAAAAATGATCAATGAACAAAAACTACCAATTCATGGTGCCATGTTTAAACTACAACTTAAAGGTGGTAAATCCAAAAATGTCGTCATTATAGGCGATAGTGGTGCTGGTAAGTCTGAAACAATTGAATCTTTAAGAGTTGTGGGTGAAGGTAAAATTACCTCCATTGAAATCATTTATGATGATATGGGTACATTTGACTTTAAAGATGGTAAAGTTGTAAGCTATGGTACTGAAATTGGGGCATTTGTCAGACTAGATGACCTAGACCAAGGCTATGCTTATAAACAAATTGATAGAGCCGTATTCTTAAATCCAAACAAGACAAATGCTAGAGTTGTATTACCTGCAGCAGATTATGGTTTTGTTATGAAAGATCATAAAGTAGATTTACTACTTTATGCAAATAACTATGAAGAGATAAAAACTGGTTTAGAAATATTTAGTAATATGGATGAGGCAGCTAAAGTCTTTGAAGATGGTAAACGTAAAGCTAAGGGTACGACAAGTGAGGTCGGTATGACTTCTACTTACTTTGCAAACCCATTTGGTCCTGTACAACATGAGGCACTTACACAACCAATTATTGATGACTACTTTAAAAAATTAAAAGATACTAAAATACCTGTAGGTGTCATCTACACCAAACTGGCCATTGATGGTTATGAACAAAAAGGACCGCAAGAAGCAGCCCTTAAACTCTTAGAATATTTAGTTAAAAAGTAATATTAGAATCACCACTGCCAAAAGTGGTGATTTTTTTAAGCATCTAAAAAACTTAGAATGATTTGAATGACTTGTAACTGTTGTACTTCAATACTAATTGTTGCATCTCCATCACCAGATTGTTTACCATACCAACCAAACCCTGCATGGTTACCTCCTGTTATATCAAAACTTTCATAAGCCTCATAATTACTCAAACTATTATTAAATGCATCCTGATTAATTACAAGATCATTTTCTGCTGTAATTAATAAAACAGATGCATCTGTTATTGGTACTGTGGTATAGCTTGCAAGTAATATCAGATGATCTACTTTATTATTACTTGATGTAATAAAACCACCAACTGTACCACCTAGTGAGTGACCTATAATAATATTAGGTAGTGTATCTGATAAAAATCTAGATGGATAATTAGGGGTTAGGATTGCTAAATGAAATAACGCTTTAGATACTGTAACATTATAGCCTTCCATAGCAAGGCTATAAGCTAAAAATAAATAGCTTTCAGAGGTAACTAAACCACCTGGTATAATAATGATTTGTGCCTTAGGATTATTAACTACGAACTTATGACTATCAAATGCCTCTGATACAGTAATCGATGATGTATCTAGTGCATCTATAGCATCATACATCTCATCTAATGGTTTGGATGCATTCCATGCAAATACACTTAAAGTTATTATTGAAATTAAAATAATTGCTGAAAAGATATAAAAGGTAATCTTAAGTATTTTCTTAAAGGTTTTCATATGTTATGCTCTTTCTTCTAACTATGACATAATGCATTAGCAATACAGCTAACAATACACCAGCAAAATCTATTAAGACATCCATAACTTCACCACTTCTACCATCAATAAATAACTGAATCGTTTCATCTATGACTGCAGTTATTAACCCATGAATAAGTACAACAACTATAAGTTTTAATTGAGCAAAGTATTTCATATAAACTAAATACCAAAACACTGCAAGCAAGAAAAACTCAGTAAAGTGTGCTAACTTTCTAATAAAAAAACTAAATGTCTCTATATCTACATCAATACCCATGCTTAAAACAAGTGGATGAAAGATATCTACAATAAGCCCACTTTGACCAGATGATATGCTTGCTGGTAATAAAGACTGTGCAAATATTAACATATGTATAAATATACCTACAATTATAAATACTTTATGTTTCATAATAATCCCTTAAATTTTTATAAATAAACATCGCTCAAATTTACAATATGCAAAGTTTAGTTGAGCGATGTTTATTTTAGTTTATGTTATTCACTTTTTACTTTTGGTTTAATTAAATACTTAGAATAATCTTCTTTAGTTACTTGACGGGATCTTGCGATAGCAAATCCGTTATCCGGAATATCTTTAGTAACAGTTGAACCAGCTGCAATAAATACGTTATTACCAATACTGATTGGTGCAATAAGGTTCGTATTACATCCAATGAAGACATTATCAGCGATAATGGTTTTATGTTTTACTTTACCATCATAATTTACTGTAATAGAGCCACAACCAAAGTTTACACCCTCGCCTACAATAGCATCCCCAATATAGGCAAGATGACTTGCTTTAGTATCATGTCCTGTTGAAGACTTCTTAACTTCAACAAAGTTACCAATACGATTAAATGAACCAATATCAGCATGATCTCTTAAATGGGCAAATGGTCCAACAGTTGTACCTTCTCTAACGATACTGTCATAGATTAAACTGTGTTTAACTATGACATTTTCGTGTATTTGAGAATTATGTATCTCTGTATTTGGTCCAACAATAGCACCACTTCTTATAATGGTATTACCTGTAATAGTCGTATTAGGGTTTATTGTTACCCCTGATTCTATAATAACATTATGCCCTACTGTAATTGTTTCAGGGTTAATCATGGATACCCCATTAATCATATGGTCTTTATTAATATATTCTCTTAAGTACTTTTCAGCTTTACTGATCGCATATAGGTCATTTACACCCATAGCAAGTGAATTATTTTTAATCAGATATGAACCAACTTTATAGTCTTTCTTCATTAACTCAATCATATCTGTAATATAATATTCACCCTTAGCATTATCATTACCTAAGTTCTTTAATAATGAAAAGAACTTTTTATTATTAGCAATATATATACCCGTATTTACTTCTTTGATTTGTTTTTCAAATTCATTAGCATCTTTATCTTCAACAATACGTTGTATTAAACCTTGTTCATTACGAACAATACGTCCATAACCTTCAGGATCATCATAATGTGCTGTAACTACAGTTAAGTCATTACCATTATCTTCATGTACAGCAAACATTCTATCAATAGATTTATACCATATTAGTGGTACATCACCTGGCATAATAAATGTATTACCCTCTAGATCACCTAATATAGGTGCAGCCATCATGGCTGCATGGCCTGTACCTAGTTGTTCTTCTTGGTAGACATATTTTGCTCTAGATTTAATAATATCTTCTACAACTTCTCTTTTATATCCTAAGACAAGATATATTTCTTCAACACTAGATTTTTCAATGTTTTCTACAATATACTCTATCATAGGTTTTCTTAAAATCGGAAACGCTACTTTAGGTATATCAGATTTTATTCTTGTGCCTTTACCGGCAGCAAGTACTAAAGCATAATTTTTCATACTATTTAATTCTCCCCAGTTTTTCTATTTCAGTAACTAATAAATTCATATTTTTTTCAAGTTCTGAAAATTCCTTACAACTTATTGTAACACGAACTAAAGGTTCTGTACCACTTGGACGTACAAGTAAAAGTGAACCTTCAGGTAATGAAACCCTTACTTCATCAATAAGTTTAAGAATAACTGGGTGTTTTAACACTTCTTTATCTACATTTTTAATGTTAATCATTTTTTGTGGATACATAGTTACTTCTTTAGTATAATTTTTTAAAGTTGTCTTATTTTCTTCTAGAATTTTTAGTATATACATACCAGCAAATAAACCATCACCGGATGGTAATAAGTCATTAATAATAATATGACCAGAGTTTTCTCCACCAATAGATAGATCATTTGACATAATGGCATCTGATACATACTTATCACCGACAGGTGTTTGTTGTACATTAATACCTAAATCATTAAATGCTTTAAGCATACCTGGATTACTCATTTGTGTAAGTACTACAGTATCTTTTTTAAGTCTTCCTTTAGACTTTAAGTATTTAGCAATGATAAATACGATGTAATCACCATCAAATGTCGTACCATCTTTGTCTACAACTAAAACACGGTCACCATCACCATCAAAAGAAAGTCCTATATCTGAATCATTTAATTTAACAGCTGCCTTAATAGCTTCTAAATGGGTTGAACCAACACCACGGTTAATATTCAATCCATCTGGATTGTTACCTATTTGATGACTATTTAAAGCATATTTTTCAATAATTGATTTAGATATTAAATAGTTCGCTCCATGCGCAGAGTCATATGAAATATTTACCGACATCTGAGGGATATTTAAATGATCATAAACTTTAATATATATTTCTTCAATTTCATTAGTTATGGTGATATGACCAAAAACAGGCGATGTTAAAACATCACCATGATCGATGTATTGTTCCAAATCATACTCTTCATCATCTAACAGTTTATAACCTGCCTTAATAACTTTTATACCGTTATCGGTATATGGGTTATGTGATGCAGTAATCATAACCCCAACAACATCCTTAAACTTGGAGTAATAAGCAAGCATTGGTGTAGAAACCACACCAGTTATGTCAACATTTACTCCAGCTACTGCTGCACCATATGCAACACCATATGCAAGCATGTTTGAAGATAGTCTTGTGTCTTGGCCAATAACTATAGTTTTTGGGTTGTATTTTTTTGCTATTGCTTGACCCAATTTAAATGCAAGTTTTGAATTCAAAACTTCAAACGCCTTACCTCTAATACCATCTGTCCCAAAATATATTTTCAATATATCCCCCCTACATTACTATGAATGGAAACCCACTTTTAGGACTTCCTCTTATAGAATATTTTAATAAACTGTTTTGTAACTGTCATTACTTCTTTCACATTAACGAACAATAATGTCATGAAGTAAAGAATTGCAGCTAACACAACCACTAAGATAGTTAGTAAATTTTTATTCACTTCAATGTACATTAACATGTTATTTTGAACACACTTAGTTACAAAAATCATCAGGATTGAACTGATTATAATCTTTATAAAATATACTAAATCATAATTGTTAACTATTTTTCCTAATTCTTTCCGAAGAATTGTTCCCAACCATATGCTATTAATCAATGTTGCAATACTTGTTGACAAGGCAATACCACCTATACCCATATTTGTGTAATTATAAAAAACCAAATTCAAAGTCAAGTTTACAGTTGCAGACATAAGTGCTCCAATCATTGGTATTGTGCTTTTTTGAATGGCATAGAAATATCTAGTAAAAATTGAATTGAGACCGAATCCTATTATACCTATAGAATAATATATCAAAGCAATGCTTGTAAACTTCCTTGCAGATTCATCAAAAGCTCCTCTACCATATATAAGTTCAACGATCTCACTAGAGTAAAATACAACTCCCATTACAATCGGAAAAATAATCAATAGTACAAGTTTTAGATTATCTATAATACTACCTTTTAACCTACTCATATTCTTTTCAGAATAATATTTCGAAAATTGCGGGAATGCAATTGTTGAAATTGATATAATAATTGTTGATTGAATAAATGTCACTAATCTTTGCGAATAATTTAACGCACTAACACCACCAATAACCACTTGAGAGGCTAGAGCTTTATCAATCATGATATTAATATCGTTGACAATAACACTGAGTAGTATTGGTGCAATTAAAATGAGGAATTTTTTTATATTTAAATCATTAGGTTTAAAAGTCAATTTAAATGAATATTTATTTTTTATAACCACAAATACGAGCATTAAGGTTTGGGCTAAAGTTCCCACCAAAAATCCATAAGCCAAATAAATAAATCCATATTCGGCGCTTAGAATAATACTCAGAAGTATTATAATATTTAATGGCATAATTGAAAGAGCGGCTATAGTAAATTTATTCTTAATATTAAGATAAGTTTGTAGTATTGCCGTTACGCCTTGTAAAATTATTGAAAAAGCAGTGATGCGTGTTATACTACTTGCCATAATAATAGAATTATCACTCAATCCTGGTGCAAGTATCTCTACAAGTTGATTTGAAAAAAGAAATATAAACAAAGCGCAAAAAATTAATAATATAGTTAATAAACTTATTAGATTATTTAGAAAATAATGAGCATCATCTACATCATCATTGATCACTATTTGATTATATATCGGTATAACTCCACTCTTAACAGCTATACCAAAGAAAGCGAAAAATAGAGTGGGAATGGTTGTGGCAATGACATATACATCTGCAATAGAACTCGCACCATAATAATAGGCAAGTGCAATTGATTTTGCAAAACCAAATATTGATGTCATAATTGTGATAATTATAAGTATGAGTGCTTTTTTTTTCAAAGATAGTCCTTCCTATTAATTCTTTTACAATTTTCTTAGTATGATTCAAAGTCCTCTAGTATAAGTGAATCCTTCAACAACAACATTTTCTAGGAAAAATTAGCAATCAATTAAATAATTGTATCAATTTTTAAACCCTGGAAATGTCATGAGAAGTTTGAATTTCTTTGTTTTTATTTTTCATCACTTTAATAATGTCTTTATTCATATTGTTAAGAATTGTATTTATAATTAATTCGTTTGATTTAGATAATTCATAAACATTTACTGTAAAAATTTCCAAATTAATCATTTCAACATAACTATCAACTTTAGAATCCCAAGAAATGGCCATGTATGGTATATAATGAGTTTGAGCAAAAATCAATGAGTGCATTCTTGAACCAACCAAAAAATCTAATTCTGAATATAGTTTTCTTATATCTTCATAAGTGGTTATATGGGCAATTTGAACAGTACCATTATCTAAAACTTTATTCAGTCTATTAATGTTAACATAGTCATTTTTAGCGGTTGAAAATAGAATTACTTTACCTATTTCACTTGAATGTATTTTTCTAATTAATGAATACATATCAGATAAATAATTCGAATTTTCTTTGCTTGTCTTGAAACATTCACGTCCAAGTATGTTAATTCCAATAACTGTTTTTTTATTAGGTAGACGATTTAGTCTGGATAAATATTGTTCATTATCAAAATATAGTGCCGGATCGTAGTCGACATCTATAGTGATATTTTCTGCTAGAGGTGTAATTAATTTTTTAGATAATTTATCTCTAACTATAATTTTTTGAACCTTTTTAAAAATTTCCCTATATATTTTTTTTGTTTTATTATGAGTAATAGGTCCTGCACCAACATACACAATTGATACCGATATATCATTTTTATGTGCAAAGTTAATAATCTTACTTAATCTTAATGGCCAAGTCTGATTTTTGTCCATGAGCATATTACCACCACCAATAATCAACTTATCAACGCTTTTCAATTGGTCGAACATTTCATTCATAGCTTTTCTTTTCAACTTAAAATTATAAATCATTCTACTATAAATCTTGTTACCAACGATCTTTTTTAACACCCGTTTAAGAATGAACTGACTATTGGAATTTTTATTATAATTTGAAATTATTTCTACCCTCTTAAGTGTAGAAAAGTCGTACATTAGCTCGATATTATATTTTCTCTCAATAATTTTGAACAATCCTTTGCTCAACTCAATATCTCCAAGATTCTCACTATTAAAGAAACTAATTAAGGCAACATTTTTTTTCATTTTTTCTTATATACTCATTTTCTAATATAAATATTTATGAGTACACCTAACCTTTCATTATATTTTAAAAAATCAAAATTTAAACTACCAAAAAAAATCGTATGGCACTAACCTATAGGTATCCGAGTAAATCAAAAACCAAGTCAAAAGAATTATTATACCAATATTGATTATAAATAAAGACATTTGGTATATTTTAATATTTCTAATTGATCTAAGTACTTCTGGAATAAGTATAATAATAAAAATATAGTAGTAATTAACTATCCTCATTGTGTTTGAACCAACAGTTGAAAATAACATAAGACTTACACCGAAAATTGATAAAATGTAAATTGAATTATTGCTTTTTTCAACATTGATTACTTTCCGATAGTTAAATAAACAAACCATGACAATAAGGATTCCCAGCAACATCCAACTACCCGCTTCTGTTTCAATTAATTCATAGTTTTCAAAAATATACTGTGTAAAAAATTTAAATATATCTATTCTAAATAAGTATAGAATGGAGTTAAGTATGATTATTAACAATATTGTCATATTATTTAGTTTTATCTTGGTAATAAAGTAGGCTGGTATAAAAAATAGTGCAGAAATATGAAATAAACTAGCAACTAAAACAGTAACCAAAAACTTAATTAACTTCCTTTGAACTATGTAATCAAAACTAATCAGCACAATACCAATAGCAATAGATTGTCGAAATCCAGAAAATGTAAAAGCATAAAAATTGAATGCAATATAAAGAGCAAAACTTGTATTCGGAACTTTTGAATACTTATAAATGAATCTTCCAACAGGTATAATACTCATGGCTGATATTAATGCTAGAAAAAATGTCTTATTAGTCGTCAACAGACTTACAGTCTTGTTCAAAAGTTTATATCCTAATTCAAATCTATGACTAAATAGTTCACTAATGGTAAAATTTGGGATTCTATTAGCAAAAAAATCTAGATAAGTTTCTACATCTATCCCGACAGAAATATTTCTTAAGGATTGGATTAAAAACAATTGTATTATTATTATTACTGTTATAATTTTTTTATTTTGCTTTTTATCACGTTTTTTTACAATTAAGCTATACATCATGATAAGCAAAACATTCACTATATAAATTACCATTATACTACTCCATCTATGATTTATTCGTAACTTTTTTTAGCCATTCATAGTATACTTTACTGTTTTCCTCTATTGAAAACTTCTTATAGTCAACATATATTTTTTTTAAGGAGATATCATCTTTAGAATATCGAAGAATTTTTTCAACCCATTTTGAAATATTATCAATATCATAATAGAAGATATTGTTAGAAATCTTAGTATCCAAAGAAAGATTTTTAGATACAATTGTAACTAATCCTGCAACTTGTGATTCAATTGCAGTCATACCAAAGCCTTCATATTTTGACGGTAATAAAAATAAATCTGCTGAGTGCATTATTTTTGGTATATCGTTTCGAGATCCGAGAAATTTAATATACTTATTTAGTCCTCTTTTTTTAACTTTTTCTTTAATTTCTTTTTCTAACCCACCAGTACCAACTAAAAGCAAAATATAATCTTGTCTTTTTTTAGTTATTTCACTCATGATTTCAACTAAAAAATCATGATTCTTTTCACTGCTAAATCTTCCTACATGTAATAAAACTATGCGCGCATTATTAACAACATCATCCTTGTTTAAATCTTTAAGGATATTATCACGTCTAAATAGTTCAACATTAATAGCATTTTTCATCAAGTAATTCTTATTTTGATCTGGTTCCCAACCTTGACCATGCAGCCATTTACCAGCTTCTAAGCTACAAGCAAAACGATAATTTGCTGTTCTATTATTGATAAATCTAAAAATCAAATTTCTAAAAATATAGAATAAATTTTTTGTTTTAAAATTGCTGTGTGCGTGGGAGATTCTGATTGGAACAGAGTTGTTTTTTGCCGCTAAT
>CAZRKJ010000010.1:0-21160 GCA_964600775.1 uncultured Acholeplasma sp. | reverse complement strand
TTTGTTTCACCTTGGATTAAAGGTAGCGCATAATCGATAAATTCTTGAGTTAAACCTTTACCATCAGGTAAGATCCATTCTGCTGGTACTTTACGTTCAGCATTCGCAACAATCTTAAGTGGTAATAGTGGATACTTAACTTTATAAGTTTCACCTGGTACTCTTTGGATACCGACAAATTTGTTTGTTGTACCTGAGATTGCTTTTTTAACTGCTAATTGACCAACTTTAAATGCTTCATTAATATCTGTTTGAGATGCGATGTGTGCTGCTGATCTTTGTAGTAATGAGAATTCAATTGCACGTGTTTTTACACCAAATTTTTGACCAACATGGCTTGCAAGTACACTTGCAGTACCACCTAAGTTTGCATGACCAAACGCATCACGTGCAATTTCTGCTTCATATTCAGGAATGTATTTACCTTCAGCAGTTTTAATACCTTCAGATACAACAACAAATACTGATTTACCTGTTTTTAGTAAGTCACCAACTTGTTGGTAGAATTTATCCATGTCAAATGGTAATTCTGGTAGGTAAATTAAGTCTGGTTTAACACCACCAATAGATGCTAGGCTTGCTGCAGCTGTTAACCAACCTGCATTTCTACCCATAACCTCAACAATAACAAATTGTTGTGTGTTATAAACTGTACCATCTAAATATAATTCCATAATTGAGGTTGCTACATATTTTGCAGCAGAACCATAACCTGGTGAGTGGTCAATACCAGCTAAGTCGTTATCAATTGTTTTAGGTACCCCTACAACACGCATTTCCCAACCAGCTGTTTTCATAAACTTAGAAATTTTTAAACATGTATCCATTGAGTCATTACCACCATTGTAGAAGAAGTAACGAATATTATATTTTTTAAAGATTTCTAATAACTTATTATAGTCCGTTGGATCTTTTTTAAAATCCTTTAATTTATATCTTACTGAACCAATTGCAGAAGATGGTGTATATTTTAATCTTTCTAACTCTTCAACATCTTCTTTTCTAATATCATAGAAGTTTTCATCTAAGATACCTTTAATACCATGTTGTGCACCATATATCTCTGTAATTTCTTCATGCTTTAAACTCTCTAAAAATACGCCCGCTGCTGAGGCATTGATCACTGATGTAGGACCACCAGATTGACCTAAGAGTGCAGCACCAACTAATTTTTTCATTGTATACCGTCCTTTTTAAATTTTATATGTAAAAATCCACTAATAAGTTTATCAAAGAATGTCCGTTATTGCAAACACTATTGTGCTTAATGTTGAATTTATTGATATTTTTGTAACCAAAAGTATTAAATTATTGCAAAATGTAGTAATTAAAGCATATGGTAACGTTTATTTAAAAAGAAATTAATGATTGGAAGAAATATTCATATTTTAAGCATTATTTATTGGCTAAAACATGATATAATATTAAACGGCGTATAAGGAGGTATGACATATGAAAATAGCAGTTTTAACTTCTGGTGGCGATGCACCTGGAATGAACGCAGCAATTCGTGCAATTGTGCGTGCAGGCATTGCAGAGGGTCATGAAATGTTTGGTATTATGGATGGTTATAGAGGACTTTTAGAAGACAGATTTATTCCACTCACATCCAAAGACGTTTCAGGAATGTTAAGCATTGGTGGTACAAAGTTAGGAACTTCAAGAGTTTCTGAGTTTAAAGAAGTGCCAGTTCAAATGGTTGCAATCGACAATTTACGTAATCGTGGTATTGATGCGTTAATTGTTATTGGTGGTGATGGTAGTTACAGAGGTGCACAAGCACTACATGAACTAGAATTCCAAACAATTGCAATTCCAGGAACTATTGACAATGATGTGTACGGAACAGATTATACAATCGGATTTCATACCGCATTAAATACTATTGTTGAAGCAATCGATAAACTGCGTGATACATCATCATCTCATAGACGTTGTAGTATTATAGAAGTAATGGGTAGAACATCTGGAGATCTTGCATTATATGCTGGTATTTGTGGTGGTGCAGAGTTTATTATTACACCGGAAAACCCAATTAATAAAGATAAATTAATTTCTACTTTAAGAAAACATAATGAAGAAGGTAGACGACATGCAATTATTGTTGTAACCGAACAACAATTTGATGTCCATAAACTTGCTGCTGAAATTTCTATTAAATCAGGGTTTACATCACGAGCAACCGTATTAGGTTATATCCAACGTGGTGGTACGCCAATTGCTGAAGATAGAATACTTGCATCACGTATGGGTGCATTTGCAGTTGAATCGATTATGAAAGGTGTCAGTGGACACTGTGTAGGGATTAAAGATGATAAGTTAGTGATATCACCATTAAAAGATATTATTAACCATCCAAAAGAACGCGTTGAGTTATACGATTTAATTAAAAAATTAAGATAATTATATAAAAATAGAAATGAAAGGGTATATTATATAAAATATGAGAAAAACAAAAATTGTTTGTACATTAGGACCTGCTTCAGAAAATAAAGCAGTTATGACAGAACTTGTTAAAGCTGGAATGAACGTTGCACGCTTTAACTTTTCACACGGAGATTACGAAGAACACGGTAATCGTTTAAAAACTATCCAAGCAATCAATGAAGAGTTAGGCACACATGTTGCATACCTCCTTGATACAAAAGGACCAGAAATTCGTACACATGAATTTGATGGTAAAGTAGAAATCCAAAAAGGATCTACAGTGCGTATTGCTTTTACACCAGTATTAGGAAATAAAGAGAAATTCTCTGTATCTTATGATGGTCTATACGATGATATGAAAATCGGAGAATTTGTAACAGTTGATGATGGTTATTTAACCTTAGAAGTTGTTGAAAAAGATCCAGTAGCTAGAGAATTAGTAACTAAAGCTTTAAATACACATGTTGTAAAATCAAGACGTGGTGTAAATGTACCAGGTGTTGTATTAAATATGCCTTTTATTTCTGAAAAAGATGCAAATGATATTAAATTTGCTGCTCAAATGGGTTATGATTTTGTTGCTGCAAGTTTTGTAAGACGTGGTGATGATGCACAAGCCGTACGTGATATTTTAGATGCTAATGGTGGTAAGAGTGTCCAAATTATTGCTAAGATTGAAAACCAAGAAGGTATGGACAATTTAGATGCTATATTAGATGTTGTTGATGGTATCATGGTTGCTCGTGGTGACTTAGGTATTGAGGTAGAAGGTGAACTTGTACCAATGTATCAATCTGAAATGATTGATAAATGTTTAGAATTAGGAAAAGTTGTTATTGTTGCAACTCAAATGCTAGAGTCTATGCAAAAAAATCCACGCCCTACACGTGCTGAAGTATCAGATGTCTTTAACGCTGTTAGAGAAGGTACATCTGCAACGATGTTAAGTGGTGAATCAGCAGCTGGTGATTACCCATTAGAATCAGTTAAGAAAATGGCTACAATTAATAAAAAGGCAGAATCTACGTTAGATTATGAAGTCTTTTTAGACGGTTACTTTATGGGTGAATCTAATATCGATGCGATTGCACAATCTGCAGCTAAACTTGTATTAGAGTATGAAGTAGATGTTGTTATAACAAACGGTATTGAAGTTGCTAAATCATTTGCAAGTTTCCATTCAGAAGCAATTAATGTTGCTGTTGTAAAAAATGCTAAAGAAGCTAGAGCACTAGCAATTCACTTTGGTGTTTACCCTGTGTTAAGCAAAGAAGAAGCTGCTGATTTCCTTGAAAAATTAGGTTTAGAAACTGGCGACTTCGTATTAGAATTAACTAAGAGTTCTACAAAACTATTAGAAATTAAATAATTGATTAGATTATCATAAAGCACTTGCAGCTAAAATGCAGGTGCTTTTTTCTATTTATAAGGGATTTATAAGGCTTTTAAAGCAATTCATTATTAAAGTATACAAAATAATATTAAAATACCTTACAAAGTATATATATTATATATATGTAATAAGCATACTAAAAAATACCTTGGTTTTAGAATATACAAAAATAGATGGATGAAGTAGTAAAACGGTTTTATACCAAAAAGAATTACAACAAGCATTTTCGTGCGTGCTTAAAATACATTATTATGTTATACTTTGTATATATTCGTATATTTTTATTTATGTAGACATAAAAATATATACAAACAAAATCATTGATTTATAAATCATTTATTTTGCGACATTAAAAGGGGAGATTTTATGTCAAAGAAAGAGAAAATCATGTCATTTATAAAAGTCTATAAGTATGTAGTATATGATATTGCAACCATTGTTGCATCTTATTATCTTACCATTTGGGTGTTTAGAAACATGGGCGGTGACATACAGTTAAGCTATGATCACCAAATGCTCTGGAACGCCTTTTTATTTATTATACCTATTAAGATATTAATCAATTACTTTACAGGTATTTACAAAATTATTTCTAAATATGCTTCCTTTGAAGATTTCTTTAGAATTGTAATTGTTGTAACGATAGCAAATACATTAATAGCATTATTAATTGCAATATTTAGTTTACCTTTAATGACTGAATCAGCATTTATCATAATTTCACTCATTGAAATTACTGGTATGATGCTACCACGTATCATTAGACGTACAACAAACCTTCTAACATATCAATTTAGGTTGAAAACCTATCAACAATCTGGTGTTCGCACATTGATTATTGGTGCCGGTTCTGCTGGTGAAATGGTTTTAAAAGAGTTATATAAGAACAGAAAACTAAATAATGTACCGGTTGGTTTTATTGATGATAACAAAGAAAAAGTTGGCCGTCAAATAATGGGCATTACAATTTTAGGTACATCAAACGACATTGAAATGATTGTTCATAAATATGATATTAAAGAAGTTGTCTTAGCGATTAAAGATTATCCTAAAGTTAAGTTCCATGATCTCGTTAATAGACTTATTAAATTACATTTAAGTGTAAAGAAACTTAATCTCATAGAGAATGTTAATCAAAATCAAAATACGAAATTAGTTGAAGTTAAAGTAGAAGATTTACTTGATCGTCCTGTTATTAGACTAGATGATGATGGTATTAGCGAATTTATTTCTGGTGAGGTTGTTATGGTAACCGGTGGTGGTGGATCCATTGGTAGTGAACTTTGTCGCCAAATATTTGAATTAAAACCAAAACAATTAATTATTTTTGATATCTATGAAAATAATGCTTACGAGATTCAAATGGAACTTGTTAGAAAAGCATATAAAGATCCAAGTATAAAATATCCAAAATTAGATGTACGTATTGGTAGTGTGTATAACCGTATTAGATTAGAAGAGATATTTAAAGAATTTAAACCAACCATTGTATTCCATGCTGCTGCATATAAACATGTACCTCTAATGGAAGATAGTGCTGTAGAATCTGTACGTACCAATGTGATTGGTTCCTTAAATGCAGCAGAATTATCAACCAAGTATGGTGTTAAAAAGTTTGTTTTAGTAAGTAGTGACAAGGCCGTACGTGCAACCAATATTATGGGAGCAACCAAACGCTTTGCAGAGCTTGTTATCATGAATGAACAAAAACACAGCCAAACCAGTTTCACAGCTGTTAGGTTTGGTAATGTATTAGGTTCTAATGGTTCTGTTATTCCATTATTTAAAAAACAAATAGAAGATGGTGGTCCTGTAACGGTTACACATAAAGAAATCACAAGATACTTTATGACGATACCAGAAGCAGTAAGTTTAATTTTACAGTGTGGTGTATATGCTAAAAATGGTGAGTTATTTATCTTAGATATGGGCCAACCAGTTAAAATTTATGAATTTGCTGAAAAGATGATACGTCTTGCTGGCTACAAAGTAGGCGAGGATATCAAGATAGAAGTTGTTGGCTTACGTCCTGGTGAAAAACTATATGAAGAACTGTTACTAGATGTCAATGATCCAAATATCCAAAAAACAGATAATAAACTTATTTTTATTGAAAATGGTAATGGTAACCACTTAAGTATGGCAGCTGTACATAGTTTAATTGAAACACTTGAAACATTAACAAATGATGAAGTTAAAAAACATGTATGTCAAATTGTAGAATCCTATAATCCAAACAATGTTTAAAAGGATGTAAGAGTATTTTGAATAATAATCTGATTTTATTTCAATTGATAGAAAAAAGTTTTAAGCAAGAAAGGTTTCAATTCGAAACCTTAGATGAACTTTCACTAACAAAAATTATATTTGAAAATGGTTTAGTCGGATTGGTATATCAGTCAATTAATCAGTCTACTTTTAAAATGCAAAAATATTATCAAATGCTTACGCAAGCATTTGGTTCTTTTGTATCTAAAGATATCCAGCAACAAGCAATTATTGAAGACATAAAAAAACTTTTTAATCAGCATGAAATAAAGCATGTATTTTTAAAGGGTTCACACTTAAAACAATTATATCCAGAAACTTATATGCGGGGTATGGGTGATATTGACTGTGTTGTACCTAAATTAGATTTTGATAAAGCAAAAAAAATCTAATAGATGCAGGGTATACATTTAAATCAGCAACATCACACCATCATGTCTTTGAAACTATAGATGGTAATTATATTGAGCTACATCAAAGTATTACATCAAGTAATGAATATGAAAATGAAGTACTCCTAAGTCAGTTATGGGAAAATGTCTATTTAGATTTTGGCTTTACACATAAACTAAAACCAGAATTTGAGTATGTCTATTTGTTAACACATTTAATACGCCATATAAGGACCTCTGGTGTAGGTATTAGAAGTTTATTAGATATGTGGGTGTATTATAATCATTATGATGACATCATGGATAAAGATATCTTAGATGGCTACTTAAAGACATATAAACTAGATGTCTTTAATCAAAAAGTTATGCATCTAAACAAAATATTTCTAAATCAAGTTGAGCCAAATAGAGAAGATTTTGACATTATGGCTTACATTATGCAAAGTGGTATTCACGGTTCAGGTACAAAACATGATCCATATATTACCAAAAGAACATTTGAACAAACAAGACTAAAAAAGTCTAGGTTTAGATATTTTTTAGGTGAAGTTTTTCCTAGTCGCAAACGTTTATTAGAAGCCTATCCATATTTAAAGAAACATGCATGGTTATTACCATGGGCATGGTTTGTTAGAATATTTAAACAACTTTTTAAAATCAAGAACACAAAAATGCGATTAAAATCAGTTTCAAATGATAGTGAAATTGATACTGTTAAAAACGTTTATGATTATCTAGGTATCTAGTTAAAGGAAAGTTCAATGAAAAAAAAGCAAGTAGAAGTTGTTGCAGCAGTTATAAAAAAAGGTCATACATACTTTGTAGCAAAAAGAGGTGCTAAAGGAGATCTGGCATTTAAATGGGAGTTTCCTGGGGGTAAGATTGAAACCGGTGAAACACATGAAGTTGCTTTGGTAAGGGAGTTGGATGAAGAATTTGGGATCAAGGTACAAGTATTAAACCCGCTCTTAACAGTATTTCATGAATATGACACATTTTTAATTAAGTTACATGTGTATATGGTGCATCATGTTAGTGGTGAATTTAGACCTACAGAACATATAGACTTTAAATTTTTGACTAAAAGCGAAATGAAAGACTATGATTTTGCAGCAGCTGACATACCTATTATTGATGTTATAAAATAAAAAAAAACAAAGGGGAAATAAAAAATGGATATCGTAGCAATCGTTTTAATCTTTATGAAAAAATGGAAACCTGCATTAATTGTAAGTATCATTGGATCAGTTTTAATGTTATTTTTAATACCAACCATACCATTTTGGTGGGTTTCAGGCATACTTTACCTTATTAGTATTTTAGTAAGTGTTAATGGCTTGATGAAGGCTCAAAATAGTCCTTCAACTGCTGATGCTAGTTCAACTCGATCAATTGAAAATGAGTTACTTAAACTAGAGGATTTATTAGAGCGTGGTGTCATTTCACGCAATGAATATGATAAAAGTAGAAATAAAATATTAGGTATTGAGTAATTATAAGTAATATGAGACAACAATATTTTCTTTTGAAAAATTGTTGTCTTTTTGTTTGGTGTTATAATATAAGTAAAGCTAACGATAAGAAAGAGGATAAACTATGTTTAAAACAGAAATAATTGAAAAGATCAAAGATATCCAATTACGTGCAAAAATGGTCAGTGATATGATCAATGAACAAGAAAAGCTGGGCTGGAATTTTCATAGTGGCATATCTACACATAAATATAGTGTGATATTAGTATTCAAACGTAATCCAGGACATAAAATGAATGAAGATATTAATAAGGGTATTCATAAGGTTAAGGATAAAATCAACAAAGTTGTTGATGCAATGAAGTCGAATGATAAATAGTTTTAAATAAAAGAAAAAATAGGGAATAATCTATATGAAAAAAACAATTGTCATAACAATGATGTTAATCATAAGTTTTATGTTGTTAGCATGTACGCCTACAAATAATGCACCAACAATTGAGTTACCTAAAACCCTTAAAGAAGGTGTAACAACCTATCATAGTAAGTTAACATCCGTCCTTGAAGTACCAAGTACCAATGATGAGGCCATACCTACAAGGTTTTATAATAATACACCATATAACCCTGATGATATGCTGCCAAGATCAGCATATCAAACAGTATATGATAACATGCGTAACAACACCAATGATGTTGTCTTAAGTGAGTATTTAACACACTATAAAGATAAGTTAGATGAAGTTTTACTACAAATGGAAGCTATTGATGATGAAGCAATTTCTGCCAATGTTTATATTACCTTTCAAGGTATACTACAAATAGAAGCATTTGTTTATTTATCTAAAGACGGTGGTATAACCCTTAGATACACTGCACAAGGTATATTTAATGATACCGAAGTGCAATACGGTATAAAAATGGGTTATAAGGATGATTTATTCTACTTAAAAGAGTTAAAGGTTTATGAAGTAGATAAGAATTTTACTTATTTTGAATTTTTAGAAGATAGTAATATGATTACAGTTACATATAGTGATAACGCGCAATACCGTTATCAATATGTTAGTCAGGTAAACAATGAACATTTTGACATATCCTATACACCAAATAACTATGGACCAGATGGACGTGTCATATCTTGGTATAACCCTGAAACCAATATCAGTGCGGTTGTTGGTGATGGTTATGAATCAACAAGACACTTTGAACTATTTAATGATAAGACATCTATCTTTTCGTATTCTGACTCAGGTGATGGTATGATTGCCTTAAGGTTCCAGTTGCTTGAAGCATCCGGGTGGGACCATGCATATTTAGATAGTAATGCACACCGAAATGAAGGTGTATATGTAGATAACTATATGTTATTTACAAACCATGACTATAGACAGTTTAATGTCGATTTAAATTTAGATTATGGGTTTGCAAATGTAGGAGTTACAATTGATTTGGCCAAAGAAAACCTAACCCAAGCACATCTAAATTTAAATCATTATGATATGGACTTTAATCATCCAGAGATTACAATAGACTATATTGAAAGTGTGATGGCAAATATCCACCAAGATAGTGCTGATTTAGCAAAATATGATTTCATCAATTTTTCTAATATTGAAAACTTCGATTTATTCTATGATTTTGTAGATAATGATTTAAAAATGGATAAAACACCAAGTTTTGAACTTTAAATCTAAATATTTTACATAATTTAGGCAGCCAATATTGGCTGCCTATAGTTTATGCGTCTATATAACATGTGCATCTTATATCTATGATATAATCAATCCACATTATTTTTAAGTAAAAAAATTACCCTATTTATTGATTATTAAATTATTTACCAATAATTAAGCACATATATTTGTATAATATATGGAAGGTGGTGTCATATTAAATACATCATTTGAAATTATTGGTATCAATTATGCAGGTATAAAGGATGGTGCATTTGACTTAAATGCCATTGGTTATGCTATACCACTTGAAAAAGTATTGGAATACTTAATGTATTACTTTAATGAACCAATTCAAAGTTAGTCAATTATTCAAAATTAAACACATAATACTAAACTATCAACATATTGCATGTTGGTAGTTTATTAATATAAAGTGACAATTAGGACAGATATGCCCTGTTTAATCATGTGAAGCAATGATTAAATAAGAGCTGGGTTGCATGAAAATATGCATTAGGGGATAAGTGCACCTTGTTACGTTGTACATTAGGTGTTTAACATGTTATTGTAAAACGCCTAATGTACATAAAAGGTTATATGCAAATCTCATAACTATAACTTAGAAATTTATGAAACTAATAAATACTAAAATGGATGCAAATATTATTATAAAAACGGCATAATAAAAATATTTAAGGTATAATAAAATAAAACGAAAAATCGAAAGAGGTTAAGTAAATATGATAGAGCAGATTATGCTGGTTGTTGGTATTATTGCAGTCTTATTGATTGCACTTTTTGCTGCATCCTATGTAAAGGTAAAACCAGACCAAGCATTCATTATTACAGGTCCTAGAAAATCTAGGGTCATTATTGGTAAAGGTACATTACGTATCCCATTCTTAGAAAGAATCGATACGATACCGCTGTCTTTAATTCAAACAGATATTAAAACAGATTCTGCGGTACCAACAAATGAGTTTATTAATATATTTGTAGATGGGGTTGCAAATATACGTATTATGACAGATGAAGATTCTATTCGTCTAGCTGGACAAATATTACTGTCACGTGACTTAGAAGGTATTCGTGTAGTTACAAAAGAAATACTTGAAGGTAACATGCGTGAAATCATTGGTCAAATGAAGTTAAAAGAACTTGTACAGAATAGAGAAAAGTTTGCTGAACAAGTCTATAACTCTGCAATGAAAGATATGAATCGCATGGGCTTAGAGATTATTAACATTACGATTCAAAACTTTAGTGATAAAAACGGTGTAATCGAGGACCTTGGGGTTGATAATGTCACTCAAATTAGAAAAGATGCCTCAATTGCACGTGCAAACTCTGAAAAAGATGTAGAGATTGCAACAGCTATAGCTAAAGAGTCTGCCAACCTTGCAAGAATTACTGCTGAATTAAAAATTGCAGAACAAAATACGGATTTAGAACTACGTCAAGCATCCTTAAAACAAAAGTCAGATACACAAAAGGCTGTTGCTGATGCAGCATACCAAATTCAAAGTGCAAACGAATCTAAGAGTGTTAATATTGCAATCCAAGAGGCAGAGATTGCAAAACGCTCAAAAGAAATTGAATTAAAACAAAAAGAAATTGAAGTTGAAGAAAAACGTTTGGATGCTGTTGTTAGAAAAGATGCAGATGCAAAACGTTATGCGGCAGAACAAAAAGCCCAAGCCGATCTATTTACACGTTCTAAAGATGCAGAAGCTAAATATATTGAAGAAGCTAAAAAGGCAGAAGCAATTAAGGTGGCTGCTGAGGCACAACGTTTTGCTGAAGAAGAACGCGCTAAAGGTATACAAGCCGTTGGTCTTGCAGAAGCAGAAGCTATTGAGAAAAAAGCATTAGCAATGAAATTAATGGAAGAAGCAGCAGTCTTAGAACTTATATTAGATTCTGAAGTTTTACCAAAAATTGTAGGTGCAGCTGCTCAACCATTATCACAAGTAGATAAGATCACAATGTACGGTGATGGCAATTCAACCAAATTGGTTGGAGATATCGTAAACTCATCGACACAAATACTATCCTCAGTTCAAGAGGCAACAGGTATTGATCTAACCTCACTCTTAGCAGGTTATGCATCTGGTAAATTAACTAAGAAGTCAAGTGAACCAAAAGAAGATTTAAAACCAAAATCAAGTAAGTAATTTAAACTAAAACACCTTAACGTAAAACATAGATGACAAATCTATCGATTATTGGTAAGGTGTTTTTAATTTGGATTAAGATTAACAGAATTAAAACATAGATAATGATAATTAATACAAGAAAAATAATAACTTCTGATATGAAGGATATTTATAAGCGTAAAAAAATATAAAAAAACCGATAAAAACATGGTCATTTTATTGATTTTTTTTGATCATCAGATAAGTAAATTAAGATAACTAAATAAAATCATTAAAATGCTTGTAAACGATTTCACACTGTGATATACTTTAGATAAAGTAAACTAAATTAACTTATAAGAGGTGAAAGTTATGAAAAAAATATTTCTCACATTATTAGCATTTGGTGCATTTGTACTTGCTTCATGTACTACAAATGACCCAAATAGTTTAAAAATATCTGTATATTTAGGCGGGTATGGGCAAGTTTGGATTAATACACTTGCCAGACAATTTGAAGCCGAAAATCCAGGTGTTACGGTTACAATCGAAGCAAATCCTGATTTGGCATCAGATATTCCAAATAGATTACAAAATGGTTCACCTGATGATATATTCTTCTCCCATGGTATTAACTGGGAATTTTTAGCTGTTCAAGGACACATTGAACCGCTAAATGATTTAATGCAGCAAGAAGTAGAAAATGGTATTAAACTAATAGATAAAATTGATCAAAGTTTATTAGAAACAGCATCATTTAACGATACATATTATAAGTTACCATGGACTAATGGAGTTGGTGGTATAGTATATAATGCAAAAATGTTTAGAGATAACGGATGGGAAGTTCCTGAAACTTATGAAGAATTGGTAACTTTAGCGGATACAATTTATAATGCAAACATTAAAGTTGATCCAAATGATATGAAACCCAATGCAGCAACTATTAAACCCTTTGTATGGAGTCAAGAAACTTATTACTGGGATTACTTAGTTTTTGACTGGTGGGCTCAAATAAATGGAACAGGCTTCTTTGAAACATACACTGCACTTGGTTCAACGGATGTATTTAACCCAGATCTACACCCAGGTCATTATCAAGCTTTAGAAGCGTGGACAAATTTGATTGCTAAAAAGCCATTACACTCTGTGGAGGATTCGGTTGGTAAACAATATATGGCTGCTCAAATGGACTTTTTAAATGGTTATGCTGCAATGATTCCTAATGCACAGTGGCTTGAAAGTGAAATGATTGCTAATATTAACCCTGAAATTATGGAAATGCGTATGATGCCAGCACCATTTATGGCGAATGCTAAAACCGATACAGAAGGCAATCCAATTCGTGTGAACTATACAGTAGGTGCAGGAGATTCAATCATTATTCCAAAACGTGCACCGAATAAAGAATTAGCAAAACAATTCTTATTATTCTTAGCAAAAGATTCAAGTATTGCAACATTTACAGAAAAAACCAATGGTGTACTACTTGCAATGAACTATGACACAGTAGAACTTGATGAGGAAAATCTTTCAGAATTTTCTAAATCAATTCTTGAAATTAACAGAAATAGTCAAAAATTTAACTTATATAGTAACTCATTAATGATCCTTGAAGGTAAAGTTGGGCTAGAATGGCCACCACAAAATCTTCAATATTATGCAACATTATTTAATCATTACAATACACGTGATTACCTAATAAACCCAGAAGCTTGGTTGGTTGATAATACCTATGATGTACGTGGTATATTTGTAAGTAGTTATCAACATATTCAATCAAACTGGGCTACTTGGCAATCAGAAATAGCAGGTTAATAGATGTGGAAAAGAGTATCGAAGTAAAGAAAAAAAGAATACTTAAGAAAAAAACTAAACAACGTATATTTATTACACTAATGTTGGCATACCCCGTACTTCAGTTTGCACTGTTTTTTGGGTATGTCAACTTCGATACGATTGTTTTAACTTTTCAAAAGTTTTCATGGACTGAAGGTCGATACATCTATAGCGGGTTTGATAATTATGTAATGTTCTTTGATAGAATCGCTAATGATGAGTGGACCAGAAGAACAATTATTAATTCACTTTTTTACATGCCGATTAATAGTTTAGTTATATTACCTTTATCAATGGCATTTTCTTATTTCTTATTTAAAAAAGTACCATTTTCTGGATTCTTTAGAGTTGTATACTTCTTACCATCGATTTTACCAATAGTAGTTATGACGATGGCATTCTCATTTACATTTGACTCTAATTTAGGTCCAGTAAACGATATTTATAAGTGGTTCTTTGGTATGTTTGATTCAACAGTTATTGTACCATCATGGTTTGGTAGCTACCCAACCAACCAAATAATGATCTTTGTCTACGGTGTTTGGGTAGGTTTAGGGTTCAACATTATCTTAATGACAGGTGCAATTACCCGTATTCCAGAAGAATTGATGGAATATGGACAATTAGAAGGCATTGGCTTCTTTAAAGAGTTTACTACAGTTGTTATTCCGCTTATTTGGCCAACAATTGTCACAACCTTTATTCTAGGTATGACATCGGTATTTACAGCGCTCTTACAACCACTATTTTTAACGCCAACAAGTGGTGATACCAATACGATTGCTCTTGCTATATATAACTCAGTTATTCAAAATCAAAATATCGCCTATATGGCAACATTTGGTATTATATTATCCATATTTGGGTTACCAATTATATTGTTAACGAGAAGGACACTGAATCTATTCTTTACGGAGGTTGAATACTAATGAGGACACATCGCTTTTATTCAACACCTGCAAGAGTAATATTGTGGATCATATTTGGCGCATTTTCTATTTATGCATTTACATTATTATTTCCGTTTGCATGGATGCTTGTGAACTCCTTTAAATCCAATCAAGAGTTCTTTACAAATATTTGGGCATTACCACAGTCCTTTGGTTTTAGAAATTACATGAATGTTTTAGGTTATAACATGCAAACAGCAGCAGGTACATTTAATATTACACATATGTTTTTATTAAGTGTGGTCATTACATTACTTGCAACATTCATTAATACAATGCTTTCATCAATGGCAGCATATGTTATAGCTAGATACCGTTTTAAAGGACGTAATCTGATATATAGTATTGCATTATTCACATTAATAATGCCGATTGTTGGTACGTTACCAGCGCAGTTTAGATTAATGCAATCGCTAGGTTTATATAATTCTATTTTAGGTATCTTAGTATTGTATTCAGGATCATTTGGCTTTACATTCTTTATTATGCATGGGTATTTTAAAAACATTTCACCAACCTATGCAGAAGCTGCATTTGTTGATGGTGCATCAGATTTTCAAGTATTCTTAAAGATCATGCTACCGATGGCTAAACCGATCATGATATCTTTAGCAATTATTTATGGTATTGGTATATGGAATGATTACATCACACCATCAATTTATTTAAGGAATTATCCAACGCTTGCATTAGGTATTAGGTACCTAACACAAACGATGGTTTCTCAAGGGGCTTATGCCGAAATGTTTGCTACAATGATTATTTCAATTGTACCGATTCTTGCAGTATTTATTGCATTTAGAAATACAATTATGGAAAACATGGTAGCAGGTGGATTAAAAGGTTAATTAAAATAATATGTACACACAGTGTACAGAAAAAGAGGGTAAAGTATGAAAAAGATTATTACGATTATGGTACTTCTTTTATCACTTGTCTTAGTAGCATGTACCCCAAGTGAAGAAGAACAACCAAACGTGCCAGATGTTGAATCTATTCAATTTCAAATGGATTCAACAACATTGACCCCAGGTGAGCATACATTAGTTGCAGTTGCATTACCTGAAGGTTCAAATCAACAGATTCGATTTACAGTTCAAGGCATTGTCAGTGGCGTATCAATTACTGATGATAAATTAAACATTGGTAATGCGGTTGAAGATGGTACAACATTTACAGTTGTAGCAACATCTGTATATGATCCAACAATTCGTCAAACAATTGTCTTTACAGTTGAAAATGTAGGTGTAGAAGCTGTTGAGATTACAACAGAAGCACAACTACGTGCGATCAATACAGCAGAAGGTGGATTAGCTGGTTCATATATCTTAATGAATCATATTGAGTTAACTGCACCATGGACACCAATTGGTGTTGCTGAAGTTGAACTAGACACTGGTGATATTATTGCTGGTGATCCATTTACTGGTATATTTGATGGTAATGGTTTTACAATTAGCGGTATTGATATTTCAAGTGAAGAACCATTATTTAATGGTGGATTCTTTGCACAAATCGGACCTACAGCCATTGTTAGAAACACGGCTTTTGAAGGTGTTGTAAATGCAACCGGATGGTCTGGTGGTATTGCAGGTATTAATGAAGGTTTAATTGAAAATGTTGTTTCAAATATGGTTGTAACTGTTGCAGGAACTTCTGCAGGATCTATTGTATCTGTCAATAGAGGTTTAATCCAATATGCTTATGGTATTGGTAAAGTTGTTAGTGAAACCAATCCAAATACATCCGGACGTTCAGCTGGTTTAGTTGTTGCCAATGATGGTTCTATGGTTGAAGTTTATGGAGATTATCAAACACTTGAAACACCAAACTATGCAGCATTTGTTCCTACGACTAATCCAAATTACATGCTACCAACAGTAGATATGAAATCAGCATCTACTTGGTCTGCATTTGATCAAGATCGTTGGTATATTGCAGATGGTACATATCCGTTATTAAAACATGATGGTTTTGAGCCACCTGTAATCGTTTTAGAGCGTGCTGTAGCAATTAGAAACACGGTATTAGAAGTTGATGTAGAAGTGTCTGAAACACTTCAAATTAATGCTGAAGTTGTTAACCCTAGTGGTGGTGAAGTATTAGAGTATGCACTTAAAGCACCAGTTGCAGGGGTAAGTATTGATGCATCTGGTTTAGTTACATTTGATCCAGAACTTGTCGCATCTAGTTTCTCATTTACAGTTGTAGTCACAATTGAAGGTACAGAAATTACTGCAGAACGTGCATTTACAGGTGTTTATAATCCTGAAATCGTTGATGATACTGTATATATTTCTACAGCAGCACAATTATTAAACTTACTTTCAGGACAAATGAATCCTGAAAACTTAAGTAAGACATTTGTCTTAACAAATGATATTGTTTTAGAAACACCTTGGACTGCAATTGGTTTAGCACCAAATGAAGATGATGGTATTGTAGGTGTTCCATTTACAGGCATCTTTGATGGACAAGGCTATACAATCTCTGGTATTGATATGCCAGGTGGTGGTTGGACAAAAGCATTCTTTGGGTTTATTGGCGCAGATGCAGTTGTTAAAAATACTCACTTTGAAGGTTATGTAGAAGCGAATGCATGGTCTGGTGCGATTGCTGCGCATAATGCAGGTACCATTCAAGATGTTGTTGTTGAGATGGTTGTATATGTTTATGGAGCGAATGGTGGTGCAATTGTTGTACATAACCATGGTCTATTAAAAAATATCGTTGTCTTAGGACGCGTTGCATCTGATAGCGGTCCAACTGCTGTTGGTTTAGTTGCAACAAACTTTGGTACACTTGAAAATGTATTTGCGAATGCAGATACAGTAGGCACAGCAAATCTAGCATCCTTTGGAACTGTCGTTGATGATGGTTCATACATCATCTCTGCTCAAAACTTTATCTTAGCTGCAACCTATGCAGCCTTTGATACAGATATTTGGTATGTTACTGATGGTATTGCACCAATGTTAAAATATGAAGGTTTTGTACCGCCAGTGATTGTTCCAGAGTTAGGTATTTCAATTGATAATACAATCGTAGCATTAGACTTAGAAATTGATGAATCACTACAAGTGGATACAACGATTCTTAATCCTTTAGGTGAAGAGTTATTAGTCTATGCGCTTAAGGATGCAGTCAATGGTGTTTCAATTGATCAAACAGGTTTAGTAACTTTTGATTTAGAATTAGTTTCTGCAAGTTTTTCATTTACTGTAGTTGTATCTATTGAAGGTACTGAAGTATCTACAGAAAAAACATTTAGTGCAGTTTATAACCCTGAAATCGTTGATGATACTGTATATATTTCAAATGAAACTGAATTAGTTAATTTATTGTCAGGTCAAACAAATCCTGAAAATTTAAGTAAAACATTTGTATTAACAAGTGATATCGTATTAACATCACCATGGGTTGCTATAGGTATTGCACCTAATGAAGATGAAGGTATTGCAGGTGTTGCATTTACTGGTATCTTTGATGGACAAGGCTATAAAATATCTGGTATTAACATGCCAAATGGTGGTTGGACAAAAGCATTCTTTGGTTTTGTTGGTGCTGATGGTGTTGTTAAGAATACACATTTTGAAGGATATGTAGAAGGTAATGCATGGTCTGCTGGATTAGTTGCACACAATGCAGGTACCATTCAAGATGTTATCGTTGAAATTGATGTTTATGTATATGGTGGTAATGGTGGTGCAATTGCAGTACATAATCACGGTATTTTACAAAACATAGTAGTTTTAGGTTCTGTTGCATCTGATTCAGGTGCAAACGGCTTAGTAGCAACAAACTTTGGTACTGTTGTTGAAGTATATGCAAACGCAGATACAGTTGGTACACCAAACTTTAAATCCCTTGGTGCAGTTTTAGATGATGGTACATATATTATTTCAAATGCAAGCTTTTTAGCAGCAGCTACTTATGCAGCGTTTGATGATGCTATATGGTTAATCGTTGAGGGTATGGTTCCAGTACTTATAAATGAATCATCTGAGGAACCAGTTTTAGGTGATACAGTATACATTTCTAATGAAACAGAACTATTAACATATCTTTCAGGACAAGTTGATCCTGAAATGCTAAGCAAGACTTATATGCTTACAGCAAATATAGAACTAACACAAAACTGGGTGGCTATAGGTATTGCTCCTAATGAAGATGAAGGTATTGCAGGTGTTGCATTTACTGGCATCTTTGATGGTCAAGGTTTTATGATTTCTGGTATTAACATGCCAAATGGTGGTTGGACAAAGGCATTCTTTGGTTTTGTTGGTGCTGATGGTGTCGTTAAAAATACACACTTTGAAGGATATGTGGAAGCCAATGCATGGTCTGCTGGATTAGTTGCACATAATGCAGGTACAATACAAGATGTCGTCGTTGACATTGAAGTATATGTTTATGGTGCAAATGGTGCTGCATTAGTACTACACAATCACGGCGTTTTACAAAATATTATTGTATTAGGTAAAGCTGTATCAGATAATGGTCCAACAGCGGTTGGATTACTAGCAACAAACTTTGGTACTGTTGTTGATGTCTATGCAAATATAGATACGATTGGTACAACGAACTTTAGATCCTTTGGTGCAGTTTTAGATGATGGCACATACTTTATAAGTCCAGCAGCGTTTGTAAGTGCAGCAACTTATGCATCATTTGATACTCAAATATGGACAATTAGTGAAGGTTTCGTACCGACATTGAAAGTTCAAATAGCATTGGTTTAAGATATATAAATATGTTGATTGGGCAAGCAAATACGATTGCTTGCCCAAATCAATAAAAATTAATGAAGACTGGGGCGCATACATATGACAGCAAAAGGTGTAAAAAATACAGGTATTAGAGAAAATAATATCGAATCTATTTTGAGACTTTTATATACAAAAAAAATGTCTGCAACACATATTGCAAAAGCTTTAAAGTTATCCAAAACAGCTGTTTTTAAAATACTTTCTGAGATGGAGAGTATGCATTTAGTTGAAAATCTAGCAGTTAATGGTGATGACAATGAAAAGTATAAACGTACACTTTATGCAATAAAAAAAGATGCAGGTATTTTAGGTGTAGTTGAATTTGGATCGACCTACATTAAAATTGTCTTTTCTTATTTAAATGGTCAAATATTTGATGAAACTGTAATCGAAGAAAGAGAGTTTTTAACTTTAGATGATTTGAACGAAATTTGTTCAATTATCTTAAATAAGAAAACACAATTTGAAACAGATAAATGTAAAATTATTTCAATTATTGTATCTGCTCCAGGACAAATTAATAAGTTTAATGATGAAATAGAAAACTCGGTTAAATTTAAAATCGTAAAAGATATACCAGTAAGGTCATTTTTTGAAGCAAAACTAAATTTAAACGTTATTTTAAAAAATGACATCAACTTAGCAATTATTGGAGAACAGCACTACGGTAAGATTGAACGTATTGCAGAAAATGGTATTTTAATCTATGTAGATTCAGGTATGGGTGGTGCTATCTTAAATGAAAACAGAATCATTGAAGGTGATCATGGATATGCTGCAGAGTTTGGATTAATTTCTACATATGATCAATTTGGTAACAACATGGTTTATGACTTAATCTGTTCGATTAACTCAATAAAAAAACAAATTAGTTATCAACAATATATGGGCAAAGAAACAGAAGTGGCCATGCAATTTAGATACCGTGATGTTGTTAAAGCTTTTTACAACAATGATCAAGTCGTTTTAGACGTTGTAAAGTATACAGCAAATAAACTAGGTGAATTGATTTCTAACTTAAGTTATATATTTAACTACCGTCAATTCTTTATTGGTGGTCGTATAAAAGCACTTGGTCAACAATATTTAGATTGGGTCAATGAAGGTATTGATTCAAAAATTACTGATATTAGCATTAAGTACACTACATTAGGTGATGAAAACATCATTTATGGTGCAATCCATGTAGGTGTAACAAATGCATTTGGTGTTGTAGCAAAAAAATAAAGGAAGTAAAACTATGAAAAAAATAAGCTTAATAATAATCTTTATACTTTCACTCATTTTAGTAGGCTGTGTTGAAGATGGTGGCTCACAGTTTGATCCTAATAAATTTTTGGACTTAGATAATATCATCTTTGATGACTTTGATAATGGTATTGATCCAAATATGTGGGTCGTAGGAAATTCTAAATGGGGTGTGGGCAATGGTGGCGTTATCTATGAAAACGTACATTACACTGCAGATGGTATTGTTGTCTTACAAACCAATGGCGATCTATATGATGGACCACTTCGTGGTATTGGAAATACACATGGTAGACGTACAGGGGCAATGATAAAAACAAGAGAAGCATTAGGACCTGGTCGTTTTGAAGTACGTATGCGTATTATGCCAAGATTTGGCTCTACAACGGCAATGTGGACATATTATTATAACAATGGCATGAACCATGAAATTGATATTGAAAATAATGTAGAAAATGATTTTAGACGTGTTTGGACGACAAACTGGATTAGTTTAACTGAGTTTAGTACAAGATCGCATGAGCTACCATATCCACAAAATGATTTTGAGTGGCGTACATACCGTTTTGACTGGTTTACAGATCCAAA
>CAZRKJ010000009.1:0-21957 GCA_964600775.1 uncultured Acholeplasma sp. | reverse complement strand
TAAATGTAAAGTACCCATCTTCGGATATATCAATGAATGGTGGTTCATCAGAACTTGCCATAATACCTGTTGGTATCCATGTGAAAGGTGTACCTGTACCATCACCTGCATGCCAGCCAATACGATCTTCATCTAAACTTTGTAGAACACCATAGTCCCCTGTAATGTAATGAATAGATACAGCATTACTTGGATTTTGGAAGAATGCGCCATGACCCATTAAACCAATATGAAGGTTTGCTGTATCATGAATTAAAATAAATTCAGTAGATGGTCTTGCACCACTATTTTTAACACCAGGCGCCATTGGGTAACTATCTTTATCTATAACTAAATCATCAAATAAGAAGGCATTCACACTTTCGTGTCTCGGTTCACGCCATTCATTTGTTGCCTCATATCGTGTAACAAATGTAACACCTTGTGCAATTGGATTGTGCCCACTTGCAAGTATATTTAATAATGTATCAATGCGTGATGTTGTAAGTGGGTTTTGAACAATCACTGTATATGACATAACAAGTGTATCTAAATTATAAATATGAATTTGAGTTTGACCAAGTTTTAATGCATTAAATACACCTGGTTCTGACATTTGTATAATTGATGGGTCTTCAACAGTCATTGTATAGTTATTACTTGATGCATTTCTACCAACACCAATAACTTCTATATCAAATTGTTCGCCAACTTCTAGGAAGCCATCAAATTGTTCATTAAACACTAATTCAATATCATCTTTAGGATATATAACCATATTTACTTCCTTTAGTAATCTACCATTTGATGCCATAATGCTTAGTTTAAATTCACCAACATTGATTGCTGTTACAACACCAGTTGAGCTCACACTAGCTATATGAAACTCTCTAATTTCAAAGATTAAATCTGTAAATGAAGCATCACTTGGAAGAATAGTAATATCTAGTGCCCATTCGGTACCTTTTTCCATGTATTCAACTTCATTTTCAATTACGATTTGATCAATTGGGTTTTCTCCATCAAATCTAGCAAAGAGTGTTGCAGATTCACTAATTGTTGTTACCGGTTCTCCAAAAAAGTTTTCTGTTAAATACCAGCCATAGAAAATGTAACCTTCTTTATATAGATTTGTTGGTAGGGTAACTTCAAAAGGTTCATTTTCAAATATGATTTGTTGAGATCCGATTAAAAACGGCCAGAATCCTTCATTTAATTCAACATCTGAATAATCTGCTGATACAAAATCTACATCATCAGTAAACTGTGTTCCAGTTATAAATGCTCGAATTTCATATGAAACTATTTTTTGATTGTTTGCACTATGATTATTAAATCTTTCTAATGTTGTTTGAGCAAGTAATGCATTTAAAGCAGATCTGTTAGGTTGTGCTGCAACTGTACGTAAATATCTTGGTAACCAAAGCCATTTATCTCTATACGTTTCATCATACATAAACTCAGCAATATCTAATAAACTATCTTTACCCATCGGTAAGTTTTCTAATGTATAGTTTGAATCACCATATGCATTATAATCATTTAACCAGTCTAAAACCAAATTTGTTCTAGTCTCATACCAATAGTTACCACCATTAAACATTAGTTCATAACGAAATGGTGTTCTTTGATAAATGATTTCAACAACTGTTTGATGATTACTTAAAACAGTAGCAGAAACAGAAAAACCTGGTGCTACATATCCAGTAATTGTAAGTGTTGGGATATTTAAAGTTGTACCAACATATACATCTTCAATAACTTTTTCTTCATATAAATCAAATGTATCTATGTCTGAATGTAATATATGTCTGACGGTATAACTTGTCTTTTCATGTTCAGTCCAACGTGCATATAGTGTAATAGATGTACTTAATACAGTATTACTATCAAATTGTTCTGTGAATGCTTCATCTAAATACCAACCATTAAACTCAAAGTGTGCTCTTTCGTGTATATCTAAATCAGTGGTTGTTAAACTTGAATTTGATTGGCGCGTAATTGATTCTTTTTCTACAGTATCATTTGTTACAAATGTAATTGTTACATCACCTGCTTCTGCAGTCTGCCCACAAGATACTAAGACAAAAACTACAGCAGTTAAGACAAGCAGTGTCAGTAACTTATTTATATGAATTTTATAGTGTTTAATCATAGATGCCTCCTTAAATTTGTTAACGCTTTCACATAATGATTATATATCATGGCTATATTGTTATCAAATATTTGCCCTAGAATACATAAAATAATTGTTCTAAATGTGAAAAAGTATATATTTATGTGTAAATACATAAAATCATGTGTATTTTTTGATATTTTTATATGATGCAATATAATAGATATGAAAGGATGTGTCGATATGAGTGAGTTAAGACAAATTTATGAAACAGTGGTTACAAATAAAGAAGGAACAAATGGCGTTGTTACTGCAGAAAATGGTTATACCTTTGGTGTTGCACCAGTATTAAAAGCAGATCCAGATCATACCAATCCAGAACAATTAATTGGTTCAGCGTGGGCTACATGCTTAAATGCAGCAATTATTTCAATTATTCGTTCAAGAAAACTTACGAACCGTTCTAGAGTGGATGTCAAAGTAAAATTATGGCTTCACCCGGTTGAAAGATATAGTTTTACCTTAGATGGTTTTGCAGCTATTGAAGGATTAGATGATGCAACCACTAAAGATATTATTGAATATGCACATAAATTGTGTCCAGTATCCAAATTAATTGGTGATAAAAAGGGTGTTACTTTAACAATCATACCTTACGAAGCATAAGTACCTAAAAGAAAAGTCACTTGAAATTCAAGCGACTTTTTTTAATGGTTATGCATTTTCTAATTCATTTATAATAGCAATCAATAAATCTGGTCTATCCGTAATAATACCGTCTGCACCGTTTCTTATTAATAGACGCATCTCGTCTGGATCATTTACTGTCCAGTATAATACCGCCATATTTTTTCTATGGGCATCACTAATGATTTCTCTACCCATTAAATTTGGTCTATAAACACCATTTGTATCTTTAATAGCTATACTATTTCTAATAAACATTGGTAACATATCTAATAGATTCGCCGTACTACCTGTAATCGACATTGAATATGGTGTTGGTAAAATTAACACCTCAGATTTTACAGTCCAGAAAAAATCTATGTAAAATGCACTATATACAGAAAACATTGTCACTTCAGATGTACCAGCATTGACTAATATTTCAGGTGCATTTTCCTTAAAGTAGGTTGTAACATCATCAGAAAATGATGCGAGTACGACACGTTGTTCCAATCCATATAATTCAACAAGGTCAATTAAAGTTTGTGCAGCCAGTTCATAATCATGCACTGCATTGTCATAACCTTCAGATGTTGGCGAATCTTTAATTTCTAATATATACAAGACATCTGAACCAACATCAGAAAGTATATCTTCTAATTTAGCTGGTACTAATTTAGATAAGATATTGATATCTGTTTCATTTTCAAAAGGACGAATACCTTTGACTGGATCATAATCAAAATCAGATGGATACTCAAAACCTCTTGCAAGATGATAGTCATCGTTAGCATACTCATCTAATATTTCTTGATATGTATAGTCTCTAATATAGTGACCATTCATCCCAGAATCATCAGAGAACTCTAAATCTAAATCATGGTGTGCAATTAAAATATTATCTTTTGTTAAAGCTAGATCAATTTCTAATACATCGGCATTAAAATCATTAATAAGCATATCATATGCCCAAATCGTATTTTCGGGCGCTAGTTCTTTAGCACCACCATGTGGTATAACCAGTGGATATTTGCCTGTCTTTCTAAAAAAGTTTTCACCCTGGGCACTTGATATTGTAAAAGGTATGATGTTTAGTATAAAAAGTAAAACAACTAAACTTAAGATACCAATTAAAGATACTTTTAATATTCTGTAAACAATCTTCATGAATGTTTCTCCTGTTCTTTATATAGCTTATAGAGGTTATGAGCAAGTGCACATATTGTCATTGGCCCAACCCCTTTTGGTACTGGTGTGATATAGGATGCGATTGGTTCAACAGCTTCAAAGTCGACATCCCCAATGAGTTTATCATCTATGCGGTTAATACCTACATCAATGACAACAGCTCCAATTTTAACCATTTCTTTTTTAACAAACTTTGGTTTACCAATGGCGGTTACTAAAATATCTGCTTGTTTTGTTATATCGCTTAAGTTTTTAGTTCTTGAATGCGTAATTGTTACGGTTGCATGACGATCTAAAAACATTTTTGCTACCGGTGCACCAACGATTTGGCTGCGTCCAATGACGACCACATGCTTACCTTCAATAGGTATGTTGTAATGATCAAGCAACATCATAATACCTAGAGGTGTTGCAGGTCTAATACCTGCCTTATTTTGAAACAGTAAGCCTTGATTCATTGTATGAAAGCCATCAACATCCTTTTTATAATCTATTAATTCTATTAGATAATCGCTATTCATATGCTTTGGAAGTGGTAACTGTAATAAAATACCGTGGATTTCTTTATTGGAATTAAACGAGATAATTAAATCGCTAACATCTTTTTGTGAAGCCGTTTCTGGTATATTCGTAATATTTACAGTCATCCCTAATTTAGATGCAGTTTTAAGTTTAGCTTTAACATAACTTTGGCTTGCAGGATTATTGCCCACCAAGATAATTTCAAGCCTAGGTTTCTTTATTAATTTATCTACATCTTGTTTTAATATATCATTTAAAATATCTGCTGTCTTTCTACCATCTAATATCATTTTAAAACATTCCCTTCATCATCAAGCCTAAATTCTAGTGCACGTGGATTTTCATTTAGTCCTGGCATCGTATTAATACCTTTAGTTAATACAACTAAGAGGTTTGCACCTAAGGATACTTTGATATCACTAATTTCTAATACAAAATCTTTTGGTCTGCCTTTTAGTTTTGGATCACCGGATAAAGATAGCGGTGTTTTTGCAATACAAACAGGTATGACTAAATGTTTATATTGGTTTAGTTTATCTTTAGCTCTTTTAGAGAATAAGACATCACTTGCCCCATAAATTGTTTCAGCAATTTTACGAATCTTATATTCATGGTTTTCTTCATTCGTATAAAGACATTTAAACTTAGAAGGTTTATCTGCAACCATTTTAACAAGTTTAGCTAAATCCTTAGTACCTTCCCCGCCTTTAATAAATCCTTCAGAGACACCATAATAAATATCATTTGTACGTGCCCAATGCTCTAAGTAATCTAATTCTTCTTTAGCATCAGTATGGAACTTATTTAATGCCACCACACTATTTAGCCCTAAGTACTTAATATTTTCTAAATGCTTTTCTATGTTTTGCAAACCATTTTTTAGTGCTTCTAGGTTTGGTTCATTTAGCTCAGTTTCTAATACACCACCGTGTAATTTTAAAGCCTTAACGGTTGCAACAACGACAACCACTGCTACTTTTGTTGATAGCAAAGGTTGTTTAATGTGTAAGAATTTTTCCATACCTAAATCAGCACCAAACCCTGCTTCAGTAATAACATAATCTGCTAGTTTTAGCGCAGTATTTGTAGCAACTACACTGTTACAACCGTGTGCAATATTTGCAAATGGACCGGCATGTACAAATGCTGGAACCATTTCTTTTGCAAACACAATGTTTGGTTTAATCGCATCCCTTAAGACAAGTGCTAAGCTATCTGCACAGCCTAAATCTGATACAAGTAAATCCTTACCTGTTTCATCAACACCAATTAAAATATTATTGATACGATTCTTTAAATCCTTAAAGTCTTTAGCTAAAGCAAGTATCGCCATCATTTCACTTGCTGCAGTAATTGTAAACTTATCTTCTCTTACTTTAGTTGTAATTTGTCTTAAACTACGATCGTTAACATCTAATGCTCTTTGCCAATATACTTCCTTGATTTTTAATGCATTACCAAAATATATATGATTATCAATAATTGCAGATAGTAGGTTATTAGCAGCTGTCAGTGCGTGAATATCACCATTAAAATGTAGGTCAATATCCATGGCAGGTTCTAGTGAAGATACACCGCCACCCGTTGCACCACCCTTCATACCGAAGACTGGCCCCATTGAAGGTTCTCTTAATGCTAACATAACTTTATCTTTATTGGCATTAAAGCCTTGTGCTAAACCAATAGAAACCGTTGTTTTTCCTTCACCACTAGATGTTGGATTAATTGCAGATACTAAAATTAGCTTACCATTTTTTTTATTAGATAATCTTTTTTGTATACTTAATTCAACCTTAAACTTATCCTTACCATAAGGAATGATTTCATCATCTCTTATTTGAAGTACATTTGTTAAATATTCATATTTAGTCATATTTAATTTCCCCTCTACTTATATAGTTTTTTGGGCTTACAATACTATTATACAAAATTTATGCCACATGTAATCGTATAAAACAAACCTTATATCTTATTCATAATAATAAAAAAATCCTTAAGTTACTGCATCACTGCTATAGATGTATACTTAAAGATTCATATTTTATGTTAATTCTTCATGTTTTATATATTCAATAAGGTTTCCTGTTAAGTGTTTGTTATAACCCTTGATAATATTAGGTAAATCATTTATCTGCGTAATATTATGATCAACAATATATCTTAATAAGGTTCCACGCATTTGTTTATTAAATACACTAATCTTTTTACATTGACCATCCATACAATTAATAAAACTTACCTCAAATAACTTAAACCTTTTTTGATCAATTAAATCTGAAAATTCTTTGGATGCTAAACTTAAGATTGTATCCTCTTTTTGAGTTTCCAAATAATCATTAACAATCGTTTTCCAAACAGGTTTTGTATGTTTATTTGTAAAATCCATACGATAAGGCTTTATACCGTCTAATGGCCTAATAATACCATATAGTGCATCTATAATATATATATTATTTTGTAGAAATGTTTTCTGTTTATCATTTAGTGAATTATACTTAAATGCTTTAAAGGATTCGCCTAAATAAAAATCAAATGCAATATATCTTTGGTTGACATTAAAATTTCGATAGTAATTAAATACAGTATCCGTTAAAGTATCACTTAGCTTATATTTGATTTGTAATTTAGATTTACTAACTTTTTTTATTTCATTAACAATTTTATTAGTGAGTGCATCAAACATTGTAACTTGATTCGTAATTTTTGCTTGTTCATTAAATAATTTTGTTGGTGCAAATATAATCTTCATGCCACAAACCTCTTTACTATTTTGTTGTACGAATAAACAGACGCAGCCCCTCATAATCTGTAATTAGAATTTCTTTATTACGCTTTTGTCTAATAAATCCTTTATCTTCTAGTTGACCCATTTTTCTGCTTAATGTTTCTGGTGTAGTTCCAAGATAAGATGCTAAATCTTTTTTTGTCATATTTAATATAACGGGTTTATTTGGTTCGCTATGATTATATCGCTCTAATAAATAAAGACCAATTCTATTTTCTACTTGTTCTGTGGCAATCCAACTTGCTTGTTTATCTCGGTTGACTAAACGATTGCTTAATTCAGTGATTATCTTTATTGCAATATTTGGATATGCAATTAATAATTGTTGCATATCTTCTTTTTTAATTATACATACCTCACAATCGTTAATAGCTTGAGCAAATGTAGCACTTTCTTCATCTACAAACAGACTAAATTCTCCTATAAAATCACCAGGGTTTAGTATGCTTAGTAAGTGTTCTTTAGCATTTTCTGCTAAGTAGTATGTTTTAATTTGGCCGCTTCTTAAGATATACAATGTATTTAATTTATCTTTTGGTATAAACAAAATCTCACCCTTTTTTAAGGTTTTTGCATGAATGAGATCTTCAATTTTTGATAATTCTTCTAGTTCTAAGTGATTAAATATTGGTACTTTAACCAAACACGTGTGATTGTGGTTACATGTCATGACAGTTACCTCCTACTATATCCATTATAACCGATAATTAAACTTCAAAAAAAATTATGGGATTATAATTTAATTTATAAAAAAAAGAGTAGTACATCACTATAATTTTAGTGATGCACTACCCAATTAGGAACTAGGTTGTTTGCATGTACTTATAATTGTGTTTAAGTACATATTCTGCATGTTTGATTTGTTCTTTCGTGGGTTCTGGTGTATCTTTTAATTCATAATCAATACCCATATTATCCCATTTCATAATACCTTTTGTATGATAAGGTAAGATGTCTATACCTACAAAGTTTTCTAGTGTATCAATAAAGTTTCTTAATCCATACAGGTATTCGTCTTGAGAGTTAATGTCTGGTAGTAAAATATGTCTTAAGATTGTTGGTACTTTCTTATCACTAAGTAGTTTAGCAAATCTTAATATGTTTTTATTACTTGCTCCAGTTAACCACTTATGACGTTCATCATCAATGTGTTTGATATCTAAAAGTACTAAATCTGTATATTTTAATAGCGTTTCAAATGCATCAATTCTTGCTTCAGTAAAGGTCCCTGCTGATGTATCTAAACAGGTATGAATGTTACGCTGTTTTGCTGCTTTAAAAAGTTCTATTAAAAAGTCTAATTGAAGCGTTGCTTCACCACCTGAAACTGTTAGACCACCTTTTTTGTAAAATGCACGATATTTGTTGTAGTCATCTAAGATTTGGCTTACGCTCATCAACTTATTATCTTCTGTACCCCAAGTATCTCTGTTGTGACAAAACTTACATCTAAGTGGGCAGCCTTGTAAGAATAAAACATATCTTAATCCGGGACCATCAAATGCACCAAAGGTTTCAATTGAGTGCACATTACCTATGATTTCTTTTGGATTAGAAGCCTTCATGGAACGTACGTTTCATTACTTCTAGTTTTTGTTCATTAGTTAGGTTAGAGAAGTTAACTGCATAACCAGAAACTCTAATTGTAAGGTTTGGATATAATTCTGGTTTATCATAAGCTTCTTTTAAAGTTTCTCTATTAAATACGTTGACATTTAAATGATAACCACCTGAATTAAAGTAACCATCTAGTAAGGATACTAAATTAGTAACTTGTACATCATCCACTAAATGAACAATTGAACCTTCAGTGCTTATAGTATTGCCTAATGCCTTAGGAATAATTGTAAATGTATTTGAGATACCATCTTGTGCATCAGCAAATGGTAATTTTGCAACTGACATTAATGATTTTAATGCGCCTGATTTATCACGGCCATGCATTGGGTTTGCACCTGGTGCAAACGGCTCACCATAACGACGACCATCTGGTGTGTTACCTGTGTTTTTACCATAAACTACATTTGAGGTAATCGTTAATACACTCATGGTTGGTTTAGAGTCTCTATATGTATAGTTTTGTCTAATATAACCCATGAATTTTTGTAAGACTTCAACTGCAATATCATCTACACGGTCATCATCATTACCAAACATTGGGAAGTCACCAACGGTTTCAAAATCCGTTACTAGACCAGATTTCTCATCATATATTGGATGTACCTTCGCATACTTGATTGCTGATAATGAATCTGCAACAACGCTTAAACCAGCAATACCGGTTGCAAACAGACGTTTAACATCACGATCATGTAAAGCCATTTCTAGTTTTTCATATGCATATTTATCATGCATATAGTGAATAATGTTTAGTGCATTTACATAAACTTCAGCCAGTTCTTCTAAAGTTTTTTCGTAACGCTTCATAACAACTTCATAATCTAATACTTTAGTTTGTAAAACTTCATCTTTTGTCTTTTCAAACACTTGTTTACCACTAATTTCATCACGTCCACCATTAATTGCATATAGTAATGCTTTAGCAATATTGGCTCTCGCACCAAAAAATTGCATTTCTTTACCTATAGCCATAGGTGATACACAGCATGCAATACCATAATCATCCCCATGTAATGGTCTTAAAGTATCATCATTTTCATATTGGATACTTGATGTATCAATACTTACTTTAGCTGAAAAGTTTTTAAAGCCTTCTGGTAAGTCATTACTCCATAATACAGTTAGGTTTGGTTCTGCTGATGTACCTAAGTTGTATAATGTTTGAAGTAATCTGAATGCTGTTTTAGTAACTAGTGAACGACCATCTTTTGACATACCACCTAATACAGCAGTTACCCAAGTTGGATCGCCTGTAAATAGTTGGTTATATTCCGGTGTTCTTGCAAAGCGCACCATTCTTAATTTCATAACGAAATGGTCAATTAGTTCTTGAATTTGAATTTCATCGTATGTACCATTTTGTAAATCACGTTCAATATAAATATCTAAGAACGCATCTACTCTACCAAGACTCATTGCAGCACCGTTTTGTTCTTTAACTGCACCAAGGTATGCTAAGTATAACCATTGGATCGCTTCTTTAGTATCTTTAGCTGGTCTTCTTAAATCAAATCCATACATATCACCTAATTGAATAAGTTCATTCAAAGATTTGATTTGATCAGATAATTCTTCTCTTAAACGAATATTGTGTTCTGTCATTGGGAAGGTTAAACCTTCTTGTTGAACTAATTTGTCTTTAATTAAAGCATCAATTCCATATAGTGCAACTCTTCTATAATCTCCAATAATACGTCCTCTACCATATCCATCAGGTAACCCAGTAATAATGTGAGAACTTCTAGCACGTCTAATTTCTGCATTATACGCATCAAAAACACCTTGGTTATGTGTTTTTCTAACATTTGTATACATATCAATTGTTTCTTGATCAACAGAATAACCGTAAGCTTCTACAGATTTAACGGCTACGTTAATACCACCTTCTGGGAAAAAGCCACGTTTAAGTGGTGCGTCTGTTTGAAGACCAACAATTTTTTCAATATCCTTGTTGATATACCCTGGTGCATGACTAATGATTGTAGATGCAATTTTAGTATCTAAATCAATAACGCCACCTTTTTCTTTTTCTAGTTTCAATAAATCTTTGAAAGATTCATTTAAAGCAATAGAACTTTCTACTGCGCCTTCTAAGAATGTATCGTCTCCCATATATTCTTTGTAGTTCTTTTGGATAAAATCCGCTACGTCAATTGATTGTTCCCATTGACCGGATTTAAAACCGTCCCATGAATTTGCCATGATAATATTCCTCCTAATTATTTAAATATAAATCAAGCATTGTGTACATACATTTTATAATGTTTAAAAAACATTTGCTTGGAAAGTTATAAATGAAAACGCTTCCTATAAAATATGGGTAAAATGTGTGATTAAAACGAGAAATATTTTTTTATTATGGTATCATATATGCATATAAAAATTTGCGGAGGCTTCATGAAAAATGCCATCATTTTAGTAGGTGTTCCAGGGTCTGGAAAATCTACCTATGCAAAAAAACTTAATCTCATGCATTTTTCATCTGACATGATTCGTCTAGAGTTATTTGGCACTTTAAGAAAACACCATACAGAATCAGATGATGCACGTGTATTTAAATTATTACATGATCGTGTATTTAGCTATGATGACTCTTTAATATTTGATGCTACAAACATTACTAGAAATATCCGTACATCTTTATATAATAAATTTAAAGAACGTGGTTATCATGTTGAAATTCATTTAGTTTTAGAACCTCTAATGTTTGCAAAATATCAAAATGAGAAAAGATCTTATGAAAAGGTTGTACCTTTTCACATCATCAATCACATGTATAAATTTATGGCGCCACCTAGAGTTGGACTAGATTGCGATAGTTATAAAATCATTAGCCAGTCAAATTTCTTAAATTCTAATACAAACTATATGGATTTTGTGAATTCTGCTAAGGTAGAAGGTATATATAAAACCGTTAGAAAATATATTTCTGCAGCTTATATGCCTGAATTCCAAAGGTTAAATGAGAACCACGATACACCTTACCATTTAGAAGATATAGATGTACACATTAATATGTGTATAGAAAATTCTAAAGATGATGTGATGCTTATTACATCAATCTTACATGATCTAGGTAAATCTCAAGCTAAAGAAAATGGTCACTATAAAGGGCATGAGACAATCTCTAGTATTTATGCGCTTAGATTTTTTGATGAAGTTAAAAAGATTCCAAAACATATTAATCCAAGAGATATAATTGAGACAGTTTTACAACATATGGTAGCTCATAAAGGTATATCAAATGAGGTCATTGAAAAAAATCAATTAGAACAGCACGTCGTACAATATATCGAAAGATTTAACGATATTGACGAGGTTAGCCGTATTACAAACATGCCTAGAAATAGGGATTTACGATAATCGTTGTAAATCCCTATTGCTTATACTATAATTAGGCTAGAATGATTTATTTAGAGGGATATCATGAATCAATTTTTTATTCAATTTAATTATTATTTTGCTATAATTTCAGCGATCTTAGTTGCTCATAACTATCTTTATTTAGTTATCGGCATTTTTTTTAAGTCTAAAAAGTATCCTGAAACAGATATTTTAAAGAAGTATGCCATACTTATTTGTGCTAGAAATGAACAAAAAGTTATTGGTCAATTACTAGATAGTTTGAACAAACAAAACTACCCTAAAGACTTGATTCAAGTGTTTGTTGTTGCAGATAACTGTAATGATCAAACTGCTGAAATTAGTCGCACGAACGGTGCAGTTGTATATGAACGTAAAGAGCCAGAAAAAGCTAGAAAAGGATACGCCTTAGAGTTTTTAGTAAAGCACATTGAAAAAGATTATGGTATCAAAACGTTTGATGGTTACATGGTATTTGATGCAGATAATCTCGTAGATAAAAATTTTGTTAAAGAAATGAACAAAGCTTTTGTTTATGAAAACGGTGGCATCATTACAGGATACAGAAATACTAAAAACTTTGATACAAATATCATCTCTTCTGGTTATGGTTTTCACTTTTATAGAAGTTCTGCAGTACTTCATCGACCAAGACATATCTTAGGCGTTGGTACTCATCTTGCAGGCACAGGGTATTTAATTGATAGTGATATTATGGCTGGTGGATGGACCTTCCACACACTTACAGAAGATACTGAGTTTACAATTTATCAGTCTGCTAAAGGTCATAAAATTAAATACTGTGAACAAGCTAGCTTTTATGATGAGCAACCGACCACTTTAAAGGTTGCTATTCGACAACGTATACGCTGGACAAGGGGTCGACTAAGCGTTTTCTTAAAAGATGGTTGGAAATTATTCATTAACATTTTTAAGCGTGGTAGTTTTACTGCATACGACTTATTCTTCTATTTATTTCCTTGGAGTATTCTTACATATATAGGGTTTATTCTACAAACATTAATCATACTTTTTGTATCACTCATACTTAAACAACCATTTGATTATGGTGTACCTATGAAAGTCATATATACTTATATACTTGGTGTTTATAGTTTATATGTAGGCTATGGTTTATTACTTTCATTTAGAGAAAGAAAACATATTAAATCACCGCTATATAAAATTTTATTATTTGCACTATTTTATCCAGTCTTTGAGTTATTACACTTAATCATTACACCTATTGCTATTTTAAAACCTAAAGTAGATTGGAAACCAATTGATCATAATGACCAAAGAGAAATTTCAGATTTAGTCTAAACATAATGCCTCCAAAATTTGGAGGCATTATTTATAGTAACGGTGAAAATCCTTTAAGTACAGATTGTATAATACGATAGATTATATTTTTCTTTTGAAGTTGATCTTTTGTTATCAGTTCGCTTTCTTTTAGCGTGTACTCAAAATAGTTAGACATTTCCAGTATTGTTTTTTGATCATCAAGCCAAATATTGTTTTCCAGATGCATATATAGACTTCTAAAGTCTAGGTTGCTAGAACCTATCATAGCAACCTTCTTATCACATATAATCATTTTTGAATGAATAAAGCCTGGCTTATATTTATAAACCTTAACACCACCATAAATGAGTTCTTCTGCATACGATTTAGATACCATGAATACCATTTTCTTATCTGGTATACTTGGCATTATTATGTTTACAGATACACCACTTTGAGCAGCTAACTTTAGTGCGGTTGTTATTTCATTATCTAATATAAGATAAGGTGCTGTGATATAAATAGATTCGTGTGCATCATTAATTAAATGCAGATATATATTTTTAGCGGTTAGATTATCATCAACAGGTATATCACCAAAAGGAATGTACACAGCATCACTTTGAATCGGGTCATGTTTTAAGTTATACGTTTCAAAATCTAAGGTTTTAACTTTCTTTGAAAATGACCAGTTTTCTAAAAACAGCATCGTCATACTCCATACAGCTTCTCCTATTATTTTTATTCCAGCATCATTCCAATGACCAAAGACTTTCTTCTTATTTGTATATTCATCACCAATATTTATCCCACCTGTAAATGCCACACGATTATCTATAACAACAATTTTTCTATGGTCTCTAAAATTCATGCCATAGTTTAAATGTAGTTTCATTGGATTAAAGCGTATGACTTTAAAGCCTAATTTTTGTAGCCTTTTGTGATAATAATATGGCAATTTGGATGCCGATCCAAAATCATCGTACATGATACGAATCTCAACACCTTCTTGTTGTTTTTGTATGAGTACTTCTAATATTTCGTCCCACATCTTAGAGATTGTAATAATAAAATATTCCATAAATATAAAGTTTTTAGCACGTTTTAATTCACGAATAAGTTCTTTTTGTTTTTCTTCGCCACTACCTAAAAAACTAGAGGTTGTATTTTTAAAGGCTGGGAAATTTAGGTTTGTTAAATATTTTTGATGCTTCATGTAGTTTGGGTTATATTGTGATATAACCTTTTTCATTTCAACTTCTCTAATTTTTTGTGTATGTCTCATCGTTGATGAAGATCTTAATGATAAGCGCTCTGTCCTAGAATAAAAGTAAAAGAATACACCAAATACTGGTAGTACAATAAGAAAAACAATCCATATAAGTTTAAACATTGGGTTTTCACCTGTTGTAGAAATATATAGACTGATTAATATACCTAAAATCATAGATGTTAGATGTAGATAGTACCATGATGCAGCAAATTCAAAAACAAACCACCATAAAACAGCTACTTGTAAAAGTAAGATGATACCAATAATTGTTAGTCTGTTTGTTATTAGATGGATTAGTTTTCTCATTTAACACCTCATAAATTCATGATAGAAATGTTTGAATCAATGGAATTATTAAGATAGAAACTGTGGTTGCAACAATATATATAACATAACTTGAAACATATGGAGAGTTTTCAATCTCACTCCTAAATTTTGCTAAGTAAAAAACAAGTGGTATAAAGAATGCCAGACAAATAATAAAATTTAAGTATGTAACAACAACTGCGGCAGAGACTATACTTGTTTGTTCTGTATTAAAGGATGCTAGATACATCAAAAAAGCAAGTATGGTGACACCGGTTAAGACATAATGAACATATCTTAAAATATCAAAGGCTTTCTTCATATACTTTTTTCTTTGCCTCCCAATACGCTTTGTCTGCTGCTGTAATGTTCCGTAAAACTTTACATGGATTTCCAATTGCAATCACATTTGCTGGGATGTCTTTTGTAACAACACTACCAGCACCTATAATTGTGTTATCACCAATGGTGACACCTGGCATAACAATAGCATTGCCACCAATCCAAACGTTATGACCTATTTTAATTGGTAATCCAAATTCCAACCCTTCGTTTCGAATATCGGTATCTATTGGGTGTCCTGCAGTATATAGACCAACGCGTGGTCCAAACATAACATTATCACCAATTGTAATAGTGTTGACATCTAAAAATATACAATCAAAATTGGCATAAAAATCTTTCCCAATAAATGTGTGTTTACCGTAATCAAAATAAACAGGTGGTGTAATTTTTAATCTATCTTTATGCCCGCCTAGTATTTCTTTAATGAGTTTATCACGAAGTTGAAAGTCATTATAATTTGAATGATTAAATTGATACATACGCTCTAATAAAAATGTCTTCATTTCATTTAATTCTTCAGCATCAGAAATGTATAAATCTCCTTTGAGCATACGCTCTAATTGGTTCATATTAATACCTTTCTATAACTTGCTTAATCTTTCTTGCAAGTCCTTTAACTTCATTTGTAGTAATACCACAAAGTGCGATTCTTAGGCCGTTTTTCATTGGTATTAGATAAATACTATCTAATACCAAACGCTCATAATCACGTTCGGGATGATCTGTTTTAACCATACAGAAAAAACCACCTCTGTATGGATAAATTGATAAATTGTTATCTTTTGCTTCTTTAATGAAAATATCACCTCTTGTTTTAAGGGTTGAGGTTAAAGTATTTAAATATTTTATGTAACTATCTTTTTGTAGTGCTAACTTATTAAATATTCCCACACCAACAGATGGTGCTGTAGACCATTTACCTAATGCATCATCTAATACATTTTTCTTAAAGAAATCATATTGTGCATTCGTATGGTGTAAACCTATTAAGCCCCCTAAACGTACACCATACATAGCAAAAGATTTAGAGGCACTAAATGCTGTTAATACTTGAACGTGTGTTTTTAAATCTTTAAAGTACATAAATGTTTCTCTAGCTTGTTTAAAGCCTAATGGATTATAATCAAAATAAGCTATGTCATATGCTAAAATTATCTCATTTTGATCAAGTTTGTTTAAAACCTCAATAATGCCATACCACTCACTTTTAGATAAACTATACCCTGTTGGATTGTGGCATGGATCATTTATTACAACAATCACACGTCTTTGAAGTAATGCTAATTTTTTAAGTTGTGCTTCAAAATCATGTAAGTCAAACTGACCATCTTTAAACAGATTATGTTCATGGTGTTCTAATTTTGCTGATTTTAAAAAGTATTCATAACGCCATCTTAGACTTGGTACTAAAACTTTATCACCGACATTGCCATAACTATTAAAAATAAGCGAGAGTGCACCACTACCACCTGGTGTTGAAATACCTGTAAATAAAAACTTATCTTTGAGTAATTCTAGTTTGTCATCTAATACCCAATTGATGACGTTATCCTCAAATAATTTACCGCCATCTGTTGCACCATACTTAAATGTTTCTAATAAGTCTAGCTCATGGTATGCTTGTGCAACAGCAGGGATGATTAATTTAGATTCATCATTATAAAACATGCCAATTGTAGCATCAATTACTGATGGGTTTTCTAATTTTGCAGCTTGTGCAAGTTTTGCTATTTTTAATATATCAATTTTTGCCATATAAAATCCTCCAAGTCAAAAAATGTGTTCATATATATTTTAACACTTATAGTATCATTATGAATAAGTATCTTTTCTATTCAGTAATGTTTTTAAAGTAGTTCTTTATATAGACCACAGGTGTTCCCTTATCACCACTACCAGTAACTAAGTCACATAAAGAACCAATTAAATCTACATATCTCCTAGGTGTTGTACCTAGTTTTGATGTATCGGTTACATTACTTGATTTATGTGCAATTTCGTCAAAAATAGCCTTTTTTAAAGCCTCACCTGATAAATGTTTATATTTATCATCTGTCATATACTTTAATTTGATTTCATTTGGTGTACCTTCCAAACCTTCTGTATATGATGGACTTACAACCGGATCTGCTAACTCCCAAATGCCACCAACTGGATCTTTAAACGCACCATCACCATAAATCATGACTTCGATATTTTTACCAGTAATGGTTTTTAATCGCTTTTGAATATCATATACAATTGGATCTCTACTATGAGGAAATAGTTTAACCATCTCTTGTCCTGCAGCATTTGAACCATATAATCCATATGTAGGGTTATAGCCTGAGCCTTCAACACTACGGCTTAAAATATCATCTAACCCTAATACATTATCAGCATTTGCTTTATTTAAAATGTTTTTGGATTCTTGTCTTGTGTGTATGTCACAAACAAGCACTTCTTTAGTATAGTTTAAAATATCTTTTACCTGGTTTGTGAATACAAACGCTACTTCACAGTTTTCAGATTCAACTAACTCTTTATAATATGAAACCATATTAACACCTGTAAATGGATGTTTAAAGTGGCTCATTTCTTTTTCATAAGTTGTCTCATCAATGATGTCTTGATATGGATTAATGCCTAAACGCTCTAAATCAGATGTATATAAGATACTGTTTCCAACCTCATCCTTTGGATAACTTAAAACAATGGTTAATTTATCCATTGAGCGTGCAATTGCACGCAATAGGTTAGCAAATCTGTTTCTTGAAAGTATCGGAAATAATATACCAATATGTCTTGTACGGAATTTACGTTTAATATCTGCTGCAATTTGGTCTAATGTTGCATAGTTTCCTTGGCTAATACCGACAACTGCTTCTGTTACTGCAACAATATCTCTATCATCAAAACTAAAATTATCAGAAACTGCTGCCTTAAGAATTGAATCTACAACAATTTGGCTTAAGTTATCGCCTACTCTAATAATTGGGGTACGAATACCACGTGCTACAACACCTACATCACTCATTGTAATTCTCCTTATTTTTATCTATATACATTTCTAGTAACTCACACGCTAAATATAACCAGTGTCTTGTTTCATTTTTGATATAAAGGTGTATCTCTACATGCCCTCTAACCTGACTAAGACGTACGTTTGTTTTAAAATTTGATGCTACATATAATAACTTCATGCCATCAACAAATTCAGATTGCTCAAGTGAAATAATCATTTTTACTAAATCTTTTTCATGCACTGTTTTTTCAATACCAATTTGATGACCTAACTTTTTATATAACTTCTCATACATATAAGTCATCATATCTAAATCAATAGGACCAAATCTATCTAAAAGCTCCAGTTTTAATGCTTCTAAATCTGCCATCCTATTTAAGGATGCGATGCGTTTATGAATCTCTATTCTTACAGGGTCGTGATTAATATATGTATCTGGTATATGTCGTTTAGAAAATACTTGATCAACCATATCAACTTTTGGTTTCTCCATTTCTTTACCTAACATCACTTCATCTAGTAGTTTCATATATAACTCCATACCAACTGAATCAATAAAACCTGATTGTTCTTCACCTAATATATCGCCAGCACCACGGATGCCTAAATCCCTTAATGCGATTTTAAATCCCGAACCTAAATCTGTAAAGTCTTCAATAACAGAAAGTCTTTTTCTAGCTTCATCATTTACATCTTTAAATGCGTCATACATTAAATATGCATATGCAATGCGATCAGATCTACCTACACGACCACGTAGCTGATAGAGTTGAGCAAGACCTAATTTATCCGCATCATGAATGATTAATGTATTGGTGTTAGGAATGTCTACACCAGTTTCAATGATCGTTGTTGATACCAATATATCAAATGCTTTGTCAATGAATTGAGATAAAACATCCTCAATTCTGTTTTTTGTCATTTGCCCATGTGCATACGTAATCCGTGCATTTGGTACTAACTTTTGAAGTTTTAATACCATCGATTCCATTCTATCGGTATAATTATATAAATAAAACACTTGCCCACCACGTGCTAGTTCACGGTCAATCGCCTCTTTTATAAGTGCTGGTTGTCTTTCAACTACATAAGTTTGCACAGGATAACGATTCAGTGGTGGTGTATCAATCATAGATAAATCTTTTAAGCCATACATTGCCATTTGAAGTGTTCTAGGAATTGGTGTTGCAGATAGGGTGAGTGTATCTACATTCACTTTAATCTCTTTAATTTTCTCTTTATGTTGTACACCAAAGCGTTGTTCTTCATCAATTATAAATAGACCTAAATCTTTAAACTTTATATCATCACTTAAGAGTCTGTGGGTTCCAATGACTACATCAATATACCCTTTAGAAAGTTTATCTAAAACTTTGTTTTGTTCTTTTTTGGTAACAAATCTTGAAAGTAATGCAACATTCCCACCATACTTTTCAAAGCGTTCTTTAAACGTATAGTAATGTTGTCTTGCAAGCACTGTTGTTGGTACTAAATATGCAACTTGCTTTGCATCAAATACAGCCTTAAATGCTGCACGCAAGGCAACTTCTGTTTTACCATAACCAACATCCCCAGCAATTAACCTATCCATCGGTTTTGAACTTTCCATATCCTTATAAACGGCTTCAATAGCCTTTTTCTGGTCAGGTGTTTCTTCATATAGAAAGTCATTTTCAAATGAGGTTAGTAACTCAGATTGCGGACTAAATTGGTAACCCAGTGCTTGATTTCTTGCGGCATATAAATTAAGTAAACGATCGGATAAGTCTTTAATGCGTTGTTTGACTTGAGCTTTTGTCTTACGCCATTGTTTAGCATTTAGTTTAGATAGTTTAGGTCTTACTTGATCATAACTTTTATACTTTAGTACCAACTCAATTTGATCTGTTGGTACATAAAGTGCTTCATTATTATCATAGATAATATGTAAGTAGTCACGCTTATCACCTGATAGTGTCATCGTTTTTAATCCGATGTATTGACCAATTCCAAAATCATAATGCACAACATAATCACCATTTTGTAGTTCAGAGACATCTCTTATTTTTACCGCTTGGTTAATAACTGAACGGTAACGAACCTTCGCTCGTTTTTTGGTGTCTAATATGATATCTTCTGTTAAAACAATGAATTTTTGTTTAGAATCAATAAATGCGCCAGGTAAATCTTCGTGAATAACAACAATGTTACCGGTAGCAAATTCATTTAAATCAAATTGAACTTTATGACTCATTAAAAAATCTTTAACGCGTTCATATGTCACTTTGTTTTTAGTTGAAATTAATATACTGTAATCTTTATATTCATTTATAAATATTATGAGTTGTTCTAAATGTGCTGCAAATGGTTCAACATCTAATATACCTAAATCAACAAAATTTGTTTCTGCACCACTATATAATTCAAATGCTAGATGGTTCTTATTTAATAATGTTTCTAGCTTGAGTCTAAAATCCAAATGAATAAAGGCATTACCTTCCATTGTTTGGCTATATGTTAAAAGATCTGCATGAGCAGTTGCTTCATTGATTTTCATTTTGAAAGTATCTACTAAGATAAGATCATATGGATTACTAAAATCTAATATAGTAGTATCATCTGCATTAAAAAATTGCATGTATAATGACAAGCTATCCATACGCTTGCGCTCTTCTATGTGCATCAAATCATTATCTAGCTTCTTTTGTTCTTTTTCAGATATGTTAAATTGATTAAAGTATGCATGTATTGCATTGATTGCTTTATCTTTTAATTCGTCTGTATAAAAAAGTTCATTTAATGGTGCAATATCAATGGACTTTACATGTGCAATACTTTTTTGAGTTTGTACATCAAATGTTTTAATAGATTCTAGTGTGTCACCAAAAAAATCTAAACGATATGGATCTTTATGGTCATGTGTATAGATATCCAAAATGGAACCACGTAAGGCATATTCTCCTGGGCGCTCTACAGTATAGTTAAACTGATACCCGTCATAAACTAACTTTTTAGTTAAATCAGATAGATCATATGTTGTATCAACTTTTATAGTTTTTACACTACGTTCATAATCTTCTGGTTTTAATTGTCTTGTAAGCATACCTTCTTGTGTTGTAATAATAATATAGTTTGTTTCTGCTAAAAGTAGTTTTCTTAAAGTAAAAAGACGTTCATTTTTAAACTCTGGGGAACCTAAAGCCATGATTGAGGTTAAAGTTTGATCGGTTGGGTAAAACAAAACTTTTGATTCATCAATAATTGATGAAAGGTTGTCGTAATACTTCTGAGCTTCATAAAGATTAGGTAGTACAATAAATAGATTTTTATTACTTGCATTAAAGCGCATAGCAAGTAATGTTTGTAGATAGCTATGTGTGACATGCTTAAAATCGCCCTTTTCAGCGTTTAAAACTTGTGAATTAATATATATTTTATTTAATATTTTATTGCTCATTCAGACATCCTTTGCACGTGATAAAGCCCAGACTAAACAGTCTGGGGGGTGTTGTATTTTGTCATTACTT
>CAZRKJ010000008.1:0-22101 GCA_964600775.1 uncultured Acholeplasma sp. | reverse complement strand
CTTCAATACCTATTGTATCTACATCAATCAAATCATTGATTTGGTTGATAATCGCATTGATTTTAAATGTCTCAAAAGTCGTTTCTGCATCAAGTAATACTTGATAGTTAGTTACAGATGATTGAATATGTGGTGTTGCCTCATTATATGCTACTCTTGCTTGAGTGATTTGATTTAAAGAGTTTTCTGTTACAACACCAATTTGATTAATTAAGTTTTCAATATATGTTTTACCTAATGCATTATATGTATCCTGTTTATTAAGCAGTGTTGACCCATTAACAAGTAATTTTTCATCTGCACTTAATGCATTATAAGCATGTATTGCATCATCTAATAAAGTTTTAGTTTCTAAATTATATGTAATGACCTCTGGAAGTGCATTTATTAGTTCATTTGCATAATCAATACGGGCTTGTTTTTGAGCTTCACTATCGACTGTAATGACATAACCTGCATTAGATTCTTTAGCTTGGGAAGTACCCTTACTTGCACCTTGAGCTTGACCAGATTCTATGACATATATACCAGGTGGGACTTGGATTGTACCAGCACCAGTTAGTAACACCTCACCATAAATGGTAACAAGGACAGGTGGTACTGATGTTGAACCGACTGTTAGTACAACTTCTGCTGGTGCCAAGACTTGGAATACAAGTAGTGGTACACCTTTTTGAATTTTTGTATTCGGTAAGCTGATTGAATCTGTTAACATTGTTGGTTCTACATTCGTTATACGCTGTAAGACAGGTGCTTGATATGGACGATAATGTCCAGCATACATCATAACTTCAGCACGTGCTGTAACAGCATCTGTTAAATGTTCCACGTTGGAACGTTGATTGACTTCATCATAATAGAATACTTCTGGATTTGTATCAAAGTTTTCAAAACGATTACCAGATGCTACTTGTTGGGTTCTAGATTGTACAACGGTTGCACCATCTGTTCCATATGTCGAGTATTTCACTTCACCCCATGATTTAATTGCGCCACTATCCACACGTGAAGGATTTTTAGTACCTATGAAGTAATTTGCTTCACTAAAGATATATGCATTTACTCGTGTATTTTGTGCATAGCTTGCTTCATTTTGATTATCATTTGTTGTTTCAAATATATTATTATACATATGTATATTTGCATTACGTGCTAGTGGTATACGTGATGCATTGTTTTGCCAATGATTATGATGATATGTAATATGATACTGCAGTGAGGAGTCGCTTGAACCAACAAGGTTTGTTTTATGTGCACCTAAGAATTGGTTATATGCAATTGTAAAGTACTCACCACGTTTAATATCTAATGAACCATCACCATTACGTTTATCACTTTCTGCTGGGTTTGGATGGAAACCTTCATAGAATGTCACATGATGGATCCAACCACGTTGTACTGGTGTTGTAAGTGTTGAACCACTTTGAACACCTTCAAGACCGATTGCATCCTCTGGATAATGTCTAAATGTTAAATTCTTCGCTTCAAAGCCAATACCGCGACCAGCAGCCATAGCCATAAAGTGAATACCCCATCCATAGATTTCAGCATCCTCACCAATACCTTCAATCGTAATATGGTTTGCATTACGAATACGTGCCATATTACCGTTATCACCCACAGATCCACCTTGTTGTGTAGAGTTATAGATTGTTAACCCTTCTGGAGCAGTAACTTTACCAATAATTCTAAATACGATTGGTTGATTAAAGAATGCTAACGATGATAATTGTTGTTGCGAACTATTTGTATTAGAGTTACTACTAAAATATTGGTTGTTATTAAGTATCCAACCTAATCCTGTTTGACCAATACCAGGTATTGTAATACTATTTTTATTACTTTCTGTAACATAAACGACAATCGCATTCGGCTTTAATGTACCTTCATCAGTGTATCCACCGATACCTTCTGTATAGTTGAAGTGTGCATAACCAGAACGATCGTTACGTTGTGTAAATACATTGGTTACATTTAAAGTTTGGTTTGTTGATGATTCAATTTTTAAATCATAATGACCTTCACTAATACCAACAACATCGACACGTGCTGTTGTTGGTGATATTTGACGAATAAGTTCTTGATCAACTACTGTCCATGATGCATCACTTGATTTTTTATATGATACGACTGCATTTGATGCTTGCGTATCTTGCCATGTTGCATAAATTGCTTCAAAGTATGCACCAAATTGAACTTGAGCTTGTGGATCATTTTCATCAATAAATTTAGCATATAGTGTAATATCTGTTGTAAGTCTACTACCTGTAAATGCAATCATCATCGATGGGTCTGTAAACCAACCTACAAAGAAGTATCCTGTTTTTGTTATTGCAGGTAACACTAAATCTTCATATTCGTAAAGCTCAACTACACTTGGACCTGTAATGGATCCACCATTTAATTCTAATGTTAATTCAAATATTTGTGCATCACGATATTCTGGCGTTAAAACTAAATTACTTTGAATTGGTGTTTCAATATCAAATGTTTCACCATTTAATAACCAACCCATAAATACTTTTCCTTCAATAAATTCAGGTGTAATTAATGGTAGTGTACGTCCTTCTTTAACTTCATATGTAACACCATCTACAGTGACGACAAATGTTTCTAATTGTCCCCAGAAAGCATATAGCGTTAAATCTTCTGTAATTGGTGTTGTAAAGTCAAAGGCTATAAATGTTTCTTCACTTGTAGACCATCCAACAAAATCAAAATCTGTTTTTGTTGGTTCATTAGGTTCTGGAAGTGTAGCACCAACTTCAATACTTCTTGGTGAAACTAAAGAACCACCTTGTGTATCAAAGGTTACGGTTTTTTCATTTGTTAAAACAGAACTTCTGTATATTCCTAAGAACATGACACCAAACTCTTTTGATGAGCTACTTTCACGCTCAATTGTATAGCTTTGCGCATTTGATAACGTGATTTCTATAACAATATATTGATCCGTAAAACTTTGGGTAAAGCTACCTATTTTAACAATTGATTGACCTTCTAATACACCACCTGCTCCAGTCTTTCTACGACCAAGTACTAAAAGTAATACCGTATCTGTTTCTGTTGTAGTAAAGTGAATGCGGCCTTGCGAATCCATCTTATAACCCATTGTTAAAGTTAAATCATGATATTCATATGTTTCATATAATGATGAAGTTGAATTGGTACTATCAAAGCTAAGTACACTAGATTCTTTACCTAACTCTGTAAAATTATGTTCATAAATAACATTTGGATCAACTTCACTTACATCTACCCATTTAGCATATAGTGTTATGTCACTCGTTGCAGGTGAACTAAAATCATATAAGGTAACTAAGTTAGATTCTAAATACCACCCATCAAATGTGAATCCTTCTTTAGTTGGTGCAACTGGTTGTGTAAATATACTATTTTCATTTACCGTTTGTGGTGCAACTGTAGAACCACCATCGGTATCAAAAGTTAGAGTAAACTGAGTGTCTTCAGAAATTTCTGACCAAACAGCTACCAATGTAATATTTGATGTTACAGGTGCTGCAAAGTCATATAAGACACCACCTAAATACCACCCAACAAATGTAAATCCTTCTTTTGTTGGATCAGCAGGTCTAATTGCTAGTGCACCTTCATCGATTGTTTGTGGTACAACAACTGAACCACCATCGGTATCAAAAGTTAGAGTAAACTGAGTGTCTTCAGAAATTTCTGACCAAACAGCTACCAATGTAATATTTGATGTTACAGGTGCTGCAAAGTCATATAAGACACCACCTAAATACCAGCCATCAAATGTAAATCCTTCTTTTGTTGGGTCAGCAGGTCTAGTTACCACTGCACCATCATCGATTGTTTGGTTTGGAATAACAGTTTCACTATCTGTTGTAAATGATACAGTAAAACGTTCAACCACTCGATTGACTGTTATAAAATAAATTCTTGTTTCTTTGATGTTCCCAAATTCAAACGTTATGGTAATTTGTACATCTTGATTTGTTGATTGTCTAACAACCGTACCATCTTCAAGAATAACCTCCGTGTTAGATGATTCAAATGAAATGCTTACCTCACCTAAATCTTCAACTGTCACTGTACTTGGAATATCCAATAGATCATTACTTAAACTTGTATCAAATGTAAAACTATCAGCAAAACTCTTCAACTTTTCTAAAGCTGCTGAATCGACATTTGTACATGCTATTAATATCAGTAATGTAACTATAGATATAGATGCTAATAATATTTTTTTCAATTTGCATAACCCTCTGCTTTACTTCGTTTGTTTAATTTTAATATAAATATTAAATATAAACTATGTTTAGGTTGCATATATTTTTATGTGAAAAGAGACACTTACATCAAGAAAAGTGTCTCTAATCACAGAAAATAAAACTCCAAAAAGGAAAAATATTTTTAAGGTGGATAACCTAGGTAAGTACACTTATATTTAAATACTTACCTGGCTATCCTTGCTATTGTATGGAGGAAACCATTCAATAATTAATTAAATGATAAATAATGAACTAAAGAATTCGTTTGTATAAATCATCGGTAAATCATTTGAGAAATCTGTATTTGTAAATGGTGCTAATAGTAAGAATCCTTCAGCTAACTGCTCTGCACCTGATGTTTGAGCATCAATCATGTAACCATATACATCAGTAAGTACTTGGACTGCACCACCAGTATTTCTACGTCCGATAGCACCATGTTGACCATTGCTGCTTCCGTAAACAAATGTAGCTTCTACATACATATTTGAAATAGAGATTGCACTTGAAATGTTGTTGTAACCAATCAAGAATCCTGCACCACGACCAGCTAATTCTACATCCATTAAGATAATATCAGATGCATTTACAACAGCTGATGCGTGATTTAAGTAACCAACTAGTCCGCCAACACCTGCATCAGTATTTGAATTCGTACTTTCAGCACGAGATTCTGTCACTAAAATATTTTCAATATTCAATACAGCATCCGAACGTCCTACCAATAATGATACATTTTTTGCAGTTGTATATGCAGATGAGTTATGAATAACGATGTTTGATAAATCAAATACACCACCAGCTGCTTGACCAATCACAATACCAGTACCTTCATTAACAGTACCTTTAACGCTTGAGTTTAATATTGTAACATGATCAATCGTTGCACCTGTACCACCTGAATCACTGCCACCAATTAATACACCTGCACGTCCATTGATATCTATATTTGCATTATCAATAATTAGGTTTTTAATGGTTGCACCATTTGCACGTTGGAAGATACCACCACGTACACCAGAACCACTTGAGATAATTGTGATATTAGAAATCATTTTGTGATTTCCATCTAGATAACCTGCAAAGTTTGCTCCACTGCCTGATTGAATCCACTCTACACCTGTAAAATCGATATCATTTGCAAGGTAGAATTGAACACCTTCATTTACAGAAGACACTGCACTAATGAACTCTTGTGCGGTTGTAATTGCTGTATAACCTTCAAACGGATCTGCTTCTGCTTCTACCCATTTCGCATATAGTGTCATATCAGCCATAATAGGTGTTAATGGATCAAATGCTAATGTTAATTCAATATCAGTAAACCAACCATCGAAATCAAAACCTTCTTTAGTAGGTAGCATAGGTAAACTTAATGGTTCACCTTCTAGGACTTCAACATCAGCAATTGGAGTACCTTCATTTGTATCAAATGCCACAGTATAGAATGTACCTTCAATGACAACTGGAGCAAATAGTTTTAAATCATCTATAACTAAAGCTTGTGCTGTATTACCTGATGCTGCATCTAGTGCTACATAACTAATTCTGTAAACTGCAGCACCATATGTACTTTCTACTGATACTTTTGCGTATGCTTCAAACAATAATGTTGTTTTTAAGTCGATAGTTGCTAATGTGATCCATTCTGAATCAACTTCAACTTCTACTAATAAATGTGGATTTTCTAATGCAAGAATTGCATTAAATGATGGTGCACCTCCGCCATAAGACCATGCAGCAACCATGAACTCTAATTTATTTAAACCTTCGTATGCTTCACCTGAAAAATCAAATGTAGCAAATGCAGTTGTTGCAGTATTAATTGGTGCCATCACCAGCATGAAGTTACCATTATGAGGTGCAAAAGATGATGTGTTAATTTGTGCTCTATCTTTTTGAATTGTAATATCTTCAAAATTAAGTGGACCTGCACCATATCCAGTTACTGCTGCACTACCAAATGTATAGTGTGCAAGCATGTTGACAACTTCCCAACCAGCATATAATGTCATATCTGCAGTAATTGCCATCGCCGGGTTAAATGGCATCGTTAATGCTGCATCCATAAACCAACCAGTAAATCCATATCCTGGTTTAGTTGGTTCAGCTGGAACAACTAATAACTCGCCTTCAATAACTACTTGATCAGCAATTACTGATCCTTCATTTGTATCAAATGATACTGTAAATTCTACTGGAGGTAATTCTTCAAAACGAGCTTCTAATACTAAATCAGCTGTAATTGGTGTTGTAAAATTAAATGGCTCAACTGCATCTATTTCAAACCATCCTAAGAATGCATAACCTGGCTTATCAACTGGTGCTGGTGCAACAGCAAAACCATTTTCTACAACATCTTGATCAGGAATTACTACAAAGCCATCTGTATCAAATGATACTGTAAAGAATACTGTTGGAGCAACTATTTCACCTGAACTTAAACGAACTAATTCATACATGTTTGTTGTAGCATTGAATGTCCATAGTGGTGATTGTGTAATACCACTTAAATTGGTATTCCACCAAGCTTGATCCGGGGCTGTTTCAACTACAGTACCACCGACACCACCTGTACCATTACCTGTAAATGCATATTCATAGGCATTACTTACAACTGCATTTGTTCCGTTATTACCTGCAATTGCACGCCCTGAGTTTGCACTTGTAGCAATTGATCCTGTAACAAATACATTACTAATTTCTAGTGCATTTGCTGCAACATCACCAGCAATACCTGCTGCCCATTTGTCTGCAACTGCTGTAATATCCACATAAACATTTGAAATCATAGATGTAAGTGAACTTCTTGCACGACCAACAACACCACCTAAACGTTCTGATGTTGTACGTGTATTTTGAGCACCACTAATATCCACTTTAGCCCAAATGTTAGCAATCGTAGAACCACCGGATGTACCGTCTAAATCTGCGATGATACCTGCAACATAATAACCTTTTATTGTTACATCATCTAAGACGATATTAGAAATATGTACTTGGCTACCACTTGAACCTGTTGCACGACCAACGATTGCTGCAACATATTCATTTGCAGAAATACTTGAGTTTCTAATCGTTATGTGTTCAATATAACTTGCACTACTTCCGTGTACTTGACCTGCAATAAATGCTGATCTTGTAGTAGCTACACTAGATGTAAATGTGAAGTTTTCTATTGTGAAGTTATGGATTTTAGCACCATCTATGATATGGAATAAACCATTAAACACTGATGTAGAATCCACATTGTATGTAAGGTTACTTAAAGTCTTACCATTACCATTTAATTCACCTGAGAATGTAGCAGCTACACCAACCCATGTGAATCCTGTAAAATCGATATCAGTTGCAAGATAATAAGTTTCTGATAGACTTGCATCATTTGAACCTGTTGCCATATCATAAAATGCTTGAGCACTTTGAATTGCAATTCCAACAGGTGCTTCACCACCGTCATCTTCTACCCATTTTGCATATAATGTCATATCTGCAGTTACTGGTGTAGATGGTACAAATGCTACTTCTAAGTCTGTATCAGTAAACCAACCATCAAAGATAAATCCTTCTTTAGTTGGTAGTGGCGGTAACATGACCATACCACCATCTAAAACGATAACTGGTTCAATTGTATTACCACCATTAGTTTCAAATGAAACAGTAAATTCTTCTAGTGGTAATGCTTCCCAACCTGCATATAAAGTTATATCTTCAGTAATAGGTGTTTCAAAATCGAATAATGTTTCTAAAGTTTCATCGATAAACCAACCAGTAAATTCATAACCAAATCTTGTTGGGTCTACTGGTTCTACTGCAAGTTCTCCACCATAAACATCTTGACTTACAACTGCAGAACCTTCATTTGAATCAAATGTTACAACAAATACATCCATAAACTTAGGATATGCACTTGTTGCTTCCGTAATAATTGTTAATGGTAGTAAACCTTCTGCATCAGATGTCCAACCAATAAATTCGCCTGATTCTGGTGCAAAGAATAAGTCAGTTAATTCGCCACCTTCACGTACATATTGTACTTGAGATGATTCACCTAACTCGATTGTAACTTTATAACCTAATTCAATTGCTAATCCATTTTCAAATGCTGGTAACAAACCTTCTGCAGTTACCCAGAAATCTGAGAATCCTGCAAATGCACTCAGTGGTAATAGATCAACTGATGCTAAGACATTACCTTCTGCTACATTTAAACCAGTAAGTGATGCTCTATTATAGTTGAATGCTACTGCATAAGCATTTGTAGCCTCTGGTAAATTAGAACGTCCTAAATGACCAAACACTGGATTTTCATGTGCAGCCATATAATTACCAATTAAAATAACATCAGAGATTGAACCTGGTAATATTTTTGATGCTTCACCATGAATTTCTGGGTCTAAGTTAGCCATGTTACTATCTGCACGACCAACGACAGCACCTAAATAACGTAAGCCTGTTAAATTTACATAAACAACTGCATTATCAATAACAACTTCTGGTAGTTCTTGAGAGTTAGAATTTCTTCTTGCTTCACCAACAATACCACCAACACGTTCGCCAGTTGTAGTAACAACCGCATCAACGATTACATCATTTACAGTTAATTTAGATGATTCAATATCACCAACTAAACCAGCAGCTGCATTAGAGTTTGAATTTACTTCGACATTTAAGATTGCTACACGTTCAACTAAGACTGTTGATTTTGCTTGAGCACCTTGAATGTGTCCAATTAATCCAGCAACACCTGCTGCACCACCTTTAACAGATGAATTCATAACTGTTACATCTGAAATAGTTACTGTTGAACCATTTACAATACGTCCAACTAATATACCACCTTGTGATGCGCCTTCTAAATGTATGTTATCAAGTGTTAAATCATAAACTGAACCGCCAGCCATTCTTTGAATAATACCAGCTTGGTTTGTTGCAGTAAATGAAATATTAGAAATTGTTTTACCATTACCATTTAAATTAAATGTATGTGGTGTAATTAACGATTCTGCAAATAATGCACCATCCCATTCAAAACCTGTAAAGTCAAGATTGTTTCTTAAGTAGAACTGTGCTCCACTTTCATAAACAACCGTACCATTTACTAAGTTATAGAACTCATCTGGTGTAGTAATTGCAACACCTTCAGGAATTAATTCCCATTTTGCATAAAGTGTAATGTCTGAAGTTACTGTATCAACATCAAAATCCCACTCATTAACAAATGTAGATTCTTTAAACCAACCAATAAGTTCATGTCCTAAATAATCTGCATTTGGTGCTAAAACTTTAGAACCTGCAGGTACTTGACGACTACCAGGTATAACTTCTCCAAGACCTGGGTCAAATGTCACTGTAAATGTTTCAGTCACTGCTACCCATTTAGCATATAAAGTTACATTACCTGAAACAACTGCAGTTGAAACTACAGCTTGAGTTCTTGCTTGATCTAAATACCAACCATCAAATGTAAATCCTGATTTAGTTGGTGTTGGTAATGTACCAAAGGTTTGCCCATTGGTTCTTGTTTGACTTGCAACTGTATTGCCACCATCCGTGTCAAATGTAATTGTGAAAGTTGTTTGACCAACCTCAGTCCATTTGGCATGTAGTGTAATATTTGCTGTTACTTTGTCAGTTGCAAAAATCCATTCAGTAGTGTAGGCTGCTTCCCTATACCAGCCATCGAGTGTAAAACCATCACGGGTAATTGATGGTTGTGTCACTAATCCGTCAGCCTCTACTGTTACGCTAGCAACACTTGGTCCGCCATGACTATTAAATGATACTGTGAACGTATCTGTACTTGTTGGTGTACATGCAGCCACAATAAAAGTCAATAAAAGACCTAATACAAATAATAAAATTCGTCTTTTTTGCATTGTTTTGTTCCCCTCCGTTTTAATTTAACGCATTTTGTAAGCGTTTTATACAAGTATATTATATAAAATTAGTGCTTTCTATAGTATGTGCAAAATAACCATATTTTTTGAATATCAAATAATTTATAAACACTAAAAAAACAACCCTTTTAAAGGGTTGCTTTCGTTTCAAATGTTGTATATTTAATAAAATGATGATAGGGTACATTTGCTTTTAAGATTGGTGAATTAAAATTAGGATGATTGATTGCATCTGGTTCTATTTGACACTCAAAAGCAATCGCTCCATATAATGGAATATCCTTACCATCTTTAGTTGGTTGATCAAACTTTCTATTAACCGTATATATTTGATGTCCTGGATAAGAGGTTTCAATTTTAAGTGATTTGTGCTTAAAAGATAACACCAATGATCTAGGTTTTTCATCATCAAATAAAAATGCATGATCAATACCTTTAGTTAAACTATTTTTTAGAGGAAAAATACCTTCTTTAAGCGGTTTTTCTACTTTAAAATACAGTGGGTCGTTTGGTTTAATATTAATTATCTTACCTGTAGGGATAAGCTCATTATCGATTTCTAAGTAGCGGTTTGCATTTGAAACTAGCGTATGTTCTAATATCGTTTCATCACCTAAATTAAAGTGTGCATGATTGGTTAAGTTAAGTATTGTATCTTTATTGGATACTGCATCATAACTCATTAACATTGATGGTCCATCAAGTTTATAAGTTACTTTAATTTCTACCTCACCAGGAAATCCGTTTTCCATATCAAGCGATATGTATTTGAACTGAATCATATCTGATGTATGCATAACTACATCAAAATACTTCGTATTGAAGCTTAAAGGACCACCATGTAAGGTATGTTTATTTAAAAAGTTCTTAGGCAGTTCATATACTTTATCGTTTAAAATAAACTGACCATTCTTTATACGATTAGCAACCCTACCAATAGTAGAACCAAAATAACCTTTTGTAGATTCCTTATAGATATTCATATCTTGATTGTTTAACACCATTGAAGTCTTATCAGAAAAACAGAGCCACTCATAAATGGTGGCTCCATGATCGAGTAGTTTCAATTGATGATAATCGTTTTTGATTTCAAAAATTTTCATCATTTTACGACCTTTTAAAATTATTGTTATATAAAATTAGAAATCTGATTTATGTGGTGCTAATTTTTCAAAGTCAAATTCTACACCAGTACCTATTGTATCTGGAGCAACTGCACGTGCAGTTTCCTTATTAATCACTAATGGACGTTTTGTATATTGATCAATTGGGAATGAATGTACTTCTAAGTAACCTGCATTAGGTAATGCAGCTAATAAGGAGACATGTAGTTCTTGCATACCATGACTTGAAACTTTTAAGTCAAGAATTTGTGCAAGCGTTGCTACTTTCATGAAACCTGTAATACCACCAATATTTGCAGCATCTGGTTGTGGGAAATCTACTTTACCTTCTGTCATTAATAAGTAGAATTCTTTAACGTTACGTAGGTTTTCACCTGCTGCAATGGACATACCTGTTCTTTCAGAAATAATCTTATGACCTTCATAATTATTTGGATCAATTGGTTCTTCTAAAAAGATAATGTCATATTTTAGTAATTCACGTGCAGCACGAATTGATTCTGCAACTGTCCAACCCATATTTGCATCAACCATGAATTCAACATTTGGTCCAATCATTTCTCTTAAAGCTTTAACACGTTCGATATCTTTATCTAAAGTTTTTTGTCCTAACTTAATCTTAATTGCAGTTAAGCCCATATCTAAATAGTTTTTATGATGTTTTAATAGTTTTTCTAGAGAGAATGATAAATCGATTGCTCCACCATAAGCTTTAACTTCTTTATTATGCCCACCAAGTAATTTCCATAGTGGTTCACCTGCTTTTTTGGCACGTAAGTCCCAAAGTGCAATATCACACGCAGAAATCGCAAATGAAGCAAGACCACCATGACCTACATAGTGTACGCCTGTTTGCATTTGTTCCCATAAGTCTTCAACACATGCAGGGTCTTTACCTAATAATACGTTTCTTAATTCAACTTGGATTAACTTGGAGATACTACGACCACCAAATCCTCCTGTGTAGGTATAACCTACACCTTCTCTGCCATCATCTGTTAGTATTTTTACAATCGGTACTTCAAAATGCGTATGCACACCATGCTTTGCATCACTCACTAACTCAGGTAGTGGAATGCGGTAGTATTCTACAATAACGTCTTTAATTTTTGACATGATAATTCTCCTTAATTTTTAAATTTTTATTTTATCGTTAACTCTGTGTTTGGATCGAAAAAGTGACACTGATTCATATCAAACGCTACTTTTAGTAGTTGACCACGTTCTACCTTTTTAGTCGGAATGCTTGCAACTGCTGTTTGATGGTCTAATGAAAAGTAAATATTAGTTTCTGATCCCAAGAGTTCTACCAAATCTACTTTAATTTCTAAGCTTGAGTTTGGATAGGTTTCACAGACAACTGGATCATTGTGAATATCCTCTGGACGAATACCTAAGAATATCGGTTTATCAATATATCCTTTTTGTTTTAAAACTTCTATTTTACCTAGAGGTACTTGTAATTTAGAAGGTCCAAAACAAAATGATCCATCTTTATCTACTTTACCCTTTATAAAATTCATAGGTGGTGTACCCATGAATCCAGCAACGAACATATTAACTGGTTCATTATAAATATCTTTAGGTGATGCAACTTGTTGTATATAACCATCTCGCATAACAACAATACGGTCACCCATCGTCATTGCCTCAATTTGATCATGTGTTACATAAATTGTTGAGGTGTTAAATTTTTCAGAAATCTTTTCATGGATTCTAATTAGTTCCGTGCGCATTTGAACACGTAGTTTTGCATCTAGATTTGATAATGGTTCATCTAGTAAAAATACTTTAGCCTCACGTACAATGGCACGACCAAGCGCAACACGTTGACGCTGACCACCAGATAATGATTTTGGTTTTCTATATAAATAAGGTGTTAACTCTAATACCTCTGCAACCTCTAAAACCTTTTCTTCAATTTCTTCTGGTTCCATACCACGTAATTTTAAGCCATACCCAAGATTTTCATAAACCGTCATATGTGGATAAAGTGCATATGATTGAAACACCATTGCAACATCACGTTCTTTTGGTGGCTTTTCATTCACACGGATGCCATCAATATAAAAATCACCTGCAGTGATTTCTTCTAAGCCGGCAACCATTCTTAGGGTTGTTGACTTACCACAACCAGAAGGTCCAACTAAAACGACAAACTCTCGATCTTTGATATCTAAATTGAAGTCAAAAACAGCTTGAACGCCATTTGGATAAATTTTGTTTATTTTCTCTAATTTTAATAATGCCATAATAGAGGAATCTCCGTTCTTTCTACTGTCTCAATTATAAAACGTTCAAAACACTTTTTGTATATGCAAAATGCACACATTTGCTATTTTAATAACGCATATACAATAAATGCATCTATAAAACTACGACAGTCTAAGCCAGTTCTACGGTAAAATTTGTCTAAACGTTGAATTAATGTGTTTCTATGTAGATATAATATTTTGCTGGCTTGAGAAGTATTTTGATTTGTTTCTAAGTATGTCTTTATCGTATATAGTAATTCATTATCCTCAAATACCGTTTTTAAGACCAGTTTTCTAACTTCATTATTGATTGGATAATCAATGCGTTTAAGTAAAATTAAACGATCATCATAAATGGCTGTTTTATTAAAAGGAATCATTTTAAGCCATGCTTCAATGACTTGTGAGTTATATTTAGGCTCTGCTTGACTCATATATACTCTTAAGTCAGCATATAGTTCTTCAGCTAATCCTAAGTATATGTCTTTGTCAAATGTATCATCATGATTTGATTGAATAATCAACATATGTGTTGTCTCTTCGATTGTACCTAAACTTAAATTCTTAGACAAAATATCTAAGATTACATACTTGTAGTTTTGAATTGGTTGTTTCGTTTCTATAATTATAAACGCCATACGCATATATAGACTCCTATGCGTTCATTATACTTTATGATGACTTGAATGTCTATAAATATTAAAATTTTTAATAAAAAACAGTCCAAGGTACATACCTTAGACTGCAATTTACCACGAAATATTCATTACAGACTTTACATTTTCCTCACCAAATCCCTTAGATAATAAATATCTATAAAGTTTTTGTTGCCGTTTATTGTAATCTGTTTCTTTTTCATATTTTTTTAAAGCTACTTTAAATTGTTTATATAGTGGAATCTTTTCATTATAGTTTAATAAGGCTTGATCGATAATTTTTTGATCAAACTGATAAAATTTTAGTTTTTCTTCAAGTTGTAAATAAGCATAACCTTTATTTTGTAAATTCTTAATCATACGGTAATCATCAATTACACGTAATTTCTTAAGCTTCATAATTATGTCATAAGTATTTTCCATACCTTGATCATTTAAATACTTAATTACTTGGTTTTCAGATTTTCCATAGGATGCAAAACGGATTGCTTTATTAAGTAGTTTACTTTTTTCAATGGATGCTTGTATTTTATCTAAACTATCTATTTCAAGACCAGGTCTTAATTTAAATGATACTAAAGTGTCTTCATCAATGGTTAGTTTATAACCATTTTGAAATTCAACTTGATAATTTGTTTTAAGTTTCCTGACTTCTTTTACAATCATGATAATTCATCCCTATAAAATCCTTCACCTAAGACTTCTTTTGTTGAAATAATTAATGTAAATGCTTCTGGATCTATTTCGGTTATAAACTCTTTAGCGGTGTAGAGTTGTTGACGACTCATTGTTGTTAGGATAAGTTCTTTTTCAACACCAGAGTAACCACCTACTGCACGTATACGTGTCACGCCACGATCAATGCGTTCATAAATTGCTTGCTTTATTTCGTCATGTTTTTTAGTAATAATCATTAATGCAAACGCACTACGACCAAGGATTGCAGTTTTTTCAATCATGAGTGCCGTAATTAACATTGAAAGGATTGCAAATAATCCATTTTGAATACTTAAGTATGCACCAATTAAAATAACTATTCCATCTGTTAAATATACTGCAACAGAAAATGGCACTTTTAAATACTTATTAATCATTTTTTGGAATACATCCATGCCACCGGTAGTTGCATTATAGCGCAGAACCAATCCAATCCCAACACCAATTAATACACCACCAGCAACACTGGCAACCAGTAATTGATAATGTGAATCAATTTGACTCATAATCAATGTGTCAGGCACATTTAATACTTCAAACAATGCCACTAATAATGGTGATAAAATACTTGCTAAAATAGTTTTTAATAAAAACTCTTTACCAAAAAATAGACCACCTAAAGTTAATGCGATAATATTTAATACTAAATAAGTAAAACCGGTTGATAATGGAATCAAAGGTTCAAGTAATAAACTGACCCCCATCATGCCACCAATTATGAGTCCAATTGGTTGTAAAAAGAAGTAAAACCCAATATGTAATAGTAATACCCCAACAATAATTAATACATATGTCTTTAAATGACTCTTATTCATATTTTTTACTCTTTAAATAAGCATTAATAAAGCCATCAATATCACCATCCATAACAGATTGGATATTACCAACTTCATAATTGGTTCTGTGGTCTTTAACCATTTGATATGGTTGAAATACATATGAACGTATTTGACTACCCCAACCAATATCTGATTTTTCACCTTTAAGGGCATTCAATTTTGCTTGTTTTTCTTCAATATCTTTTTGAATCAATTTAGACTTTAATATTTGCATTGCTGCTTCTTTATTTTTAATTTGACTACGTTCATTTTGAATACTTACAACAATACCTGATGGCATGTGCGTTAAACGCACTGCTGAATAGGTTGTATTTACGGATTGTCCACCTGCTCCAGATGACTGGAAGGTATCCATACGAATATCATCATCTTTTAATTCAATGTCTGCTGTATCATCAATTTCAGGAGCGATATCACATGAAACAAATGATGTATGACGACGCTTATTAGAGTCAAATGGAGAAATACGTACCAAGCGGTGAACGCCACGCTCTGATTTTAAGTTTCCATATGCATAGTCACCAGAAATTCTTAAGGTAACAGATTTTACACCTGCTTCTTCACCAGCTAAATAGTTTAATATTTCTACCTTGTAACCTTTATTTGCTGCAAAGCGTTCATACATACGCATTAAAATGCTACACCAGTCCATAGATTCTGTACCACCAGCACCAGGATGCAGTTCTAATATTGCATTATTATGATCATACTCACCATTTAATAAGACCTCAATTTCAAATACCGAAATCTTCTCTTGTAGTGATGCAATCTCATCTTCTAATACTTCCCAGCTTTCAGTACCTTCTTTGGCTTCAAAAAGCCACATCAAGGCATCTTCATACTGGTTTTTAATTGCCGTAATTGTTTGCTTTTTTTGAGTTAATTGATTTAATTCTAAGCTAATTTTTTTGGCATTATTTGAATCATTCCAAAAATTAGGATTCCCCATAATTGGTTCAAGTTCTTTAAGTCTTTGATCTATTTTTTCAATATTTAGAGCATTTTCTAAATCTTTTATTTTTACATCAAATGCTTCTAATGTTTTATTTACTTCATACTTTTCCATAATTATCTTCTATTCCATGGTAATTGACTTCTGTGTGCACGTTTAGGTTTATTTTTCTTTAATTTTGTGGCATCTTCACCTTGGTTTGTACTTGTGTTTTTAACAACCGATTCACGGCTTACATTTAACTGAATACGACCTAAAGTTGCATACTTAGCGATATCTTTTGAAATGTTATAACGCATTTCATCAAACATACGTTTACCTTCTCTTTGATAAATAATCAATGGATTTTGTTGTCCATAAGATTGTAATCTAACGCCTTGTCTTAGTTCACTCATGGCATCAATGTGACGCATCCAATATGTATCAATCACACGTAACATAATTACCTTTAAGAATTCATTATAAACCTCTACTGGCACCTCATCTTTTTTAGAAACAAGTAAGCGCACAGCTAATGCTTTATAATAATCAACAACTTCATTTTCATCAAGTTCTTGAATATCTTCAACACGCACCATACCTTTAGGTATCATAAAACTTTCAAAATGATGAACGATTGCTTCATCTTTGATTTCAAATTTGTTTTTACCATACGGTACGATAAATTCATCAATTTCATCTTCAACAATATTTTCGATAAATTTAATAACTTCTGCCTCAACAGATTCTTTAGTTAAAATAGATGTTCTTTCACCATAAATGATTTCTCTTTGTAGTCTTAACACATCATCATATCTTAAGACGTTTTTTCTAATTTCAGAGTTTACACCTTCACTACGTTTTTGTGCACCTGTAATTAAAGATGTAATCATACGTGATGTCACTGGCTCACCTGTGGATTGAGCTCTTTGAAGTGTTTCAATAATTGTTCTAAAGCGATCACCACCACGACGTACCATTAACTCATCTTCAGCAGATAAATAAAATCTAGAAAAACCAGGGTCACCTTGACGACCTGAACGACCACGTAACTGGTTATCAATACGACGTGCATCGTGTTTTTCAGAACCTAAGACTGCTAAACCACCCAGTTCTACAACGCCTTCACCAAGTTTAATATCGGTTCCACGACCAGCCATATTGGTTGCGATTGTAACAGATCCTTTATGACCTGCTTTAGCAATAATTTCAGCTTCTCTTTCGTGGTTTTTGGCATTTAAAACTTCATGGTTTATTCTATTTTTTCTTAACATCATACTCAAATATTCTGATGTTTCAACTGCGATTGTACCTATTAATAAAGGTTGCCCTATTTCATGACGACGCTTAATCTCTTCAATTAACGCATTAAATTTATCTTCTGCTGTGACAAAGAAATAATCTTTAGCATCATCACGTATAACTGGTTTATTGGTTGGAATTTCAATAACACTCATGTTATAAATATCAATAAATTCTTCTTCTTCAGTTTTAGCAGTACCTGTCATACCTGAAAGTTTCTTATACATTCTAAAGAAATTTTGGTAAGTAATTGTTGCAACAGTTACAGTTTCTTTTTTAATTTCTACATTTTCTTTTGCTTCTAAAGCTTGGTGTAGACCTTCACTAAACTGTCTTCCCTTTAGTATACGACCTGTAAACTGGTCAATAATTAAAACTTCACCTTCAACAACCATATATTCTTTATCACGCGCCATTGTAAAATTAGCTTTTAAGGCGTTGTTAATATGGTGTAGTAATGCGACATGTTTTAAATCATATAAGTTTTCAATCCCAAATAGGCTTTCTGCTTTAGCAATACCAGAAGGACTCAGTTCAACAGTATTTGCTTCTAAATCCATTTCAAACTCTTCATCGTTTAATGATTTAACAAAACGATCAGATTGTTGATAAAGGTTTTGTGTTTGTTTTGCAGGACCAGAAATAATTAATGGTGTACGTGCCTCATCAATTAAAATCGAGTCAACCTCATCTATGATTGCATATGGATAGCCCCTTTGTGCAACCATATCTTTATGGTATAACACCATGTGGTCTCTTAAATAATCAAACCCTAATTCTGAGTTTGTAGAATACATAATGTCACAAGCATATGCTGCCTTTTTTTGATCTCTGTCCATATCTCTTAAATTTAAGCCTACCGTCAAACCTAAAAACTCGAACAATTGTCCGATTTCTCCTTCAGCTTCACGCTTTGCTAAATACTCATTGACTGTTACAATATGTACGCCTAAACCATTTAATGCATTTAAGTATGCCGGTAATACAGCGGTTAAGGTCTTACCTTCACCGGTACGCATCTCAGCAATATTACCTTCATGAATAGCCATACCACCCATTAACTGTACAAAATATGGTGTCATACCTGTGATACGTGTAGATGCTTCTCTTACGGTTGCGAAAGCCTCAACTAAAATATCATCTAACGTTTCTCCATTTTTTATACGGTCTTTAAAAATAAGTGTTTGATTTTTCAAATCACTATCACTCATTGCTTTCATTCTATCTTCTAATTCAACAATCTTTAGTGCAATTTTGTTATATTTTTTTAATGCTTTTTTGGTTGTATCAAATAGTCCAAACATTACATCACGTCCTTTACGATATAAATTCATTTTAAATTGTTTTGTTGTCTTTACTTTATAAAATGATTCGGTTTGAACCACCAAATCATATATTTATCTAACCCTATTTGACATCATCTTTTAGATGATGACACTAAATGATACCATATCTCAAGTATATAATCCAAATATTCTCGCATTTTTCACAATAATAAGCGCATTATTTATCGATTTTAAAAATAATATTCTAAACAATAAAAAAAGACTTTCAAAATACAAAAGTATTTTATAAAAGTCTTTTAGTTTATGACTATGCTGTTACATACATAAGATTGGATTCAAAAAACTCTAATCTGTTTAAATGGTTTAATTTAGCGACAATTCTTGTTGGAAATCCAACAATTTGTTTATTATATTTAGACACCTTGCTGTTATATGCAATACGTATCACTTGAAGACTTTCTTCTAAAATTGTCCATTCATCTAAATATGTTTGAAGATGCGTATTATTACTTAGTTCTACATCATCTATAACTTGTTCTTCTATTAACCTTACAATAAGACTTAAATTATCTGAAATCATCTCTTTTTCATGGATGAGATCTTTAGATTGATTCACTTTTAAAGCCATTTGACTAATTTCTTTTTTAATCTCTGCATTTAACCGATTACTAAGTAATTTCATAAGTTGATCTAAAACAACTTGTTTTTTCTCTATGACTTCATCGATTTCTATTAAAATGTTTTTTGTTTCTACACATATTTTGTTAAACACACCTAAGATAACGAAATACCAAGTAAGTAAAACCACAGATGCAAACAAAACACTGCCTAGTGTAATCCATAGCCACATTAAATTGCCCATACTGCTGACCTCCAAAGATGCATGCTGTAATTGATGCCCTATGTATTCTATACTATTTGTTTGAAAATATCAATTTTATCAAGCATTTCCCAACTTAAATTCATATCTAATTTACCAAAATGTCCATTATGTGTTGTATTTTTAAAGATTGGATTCGTTAATCCTAACTTTTCAATAATTGCTTTTGGTCTTAAATCAAAGTTTGCTTCAATTGTTTGTGCAATTAAATCATCACTTACTTTAGAGGTGCCAAATGTATTGACATATAAACTCACAGGTCTTGCAACACCAATGGCATATGCAAGTTGAATTTCACAAGTTTTAGCAATGCCACTACCAACGATTTGTTTTGCTAAGTATCTAGCCATATATGAAGCTGAACGATCAACCTTAGATGCATCTTTACCACTAAATGCACCACCACCATGGCGTGCATAACCACCATATGTGTCAACAATAAGTTTTCTACCAGTTAATCCACTATCACCAACGGGTCCACCAATAACAAATCTACCCGTTGGATTTATAAAGTATTTTGTGTTATCTGTAATTAGGTGACTTGGTATAACATCAGCAATGACATGTGCCAACATGTCTTTTTTAACTTCTGCTAATGTTTTATCTTCATCATGTTGTGTAGATAAAACAATTGCCGTAACCTCAACGGGTTCATGGTTTTCATTATAAAGTACAGATACTTGTGATTTTCCATCAGGACCTAATCCTGATACAATGCCTTGTTCTCTAACATATGCAAGTCTTTTGGTAAGTTCATGAGCTAAAAAGATAGGTAGTGGTAATAATTCTTTCGTATCGTCTTTAGCGTAGCCAAACATAATACCTTGATCCCCTGCACCTTGTTCTTTTCCATCACCTTCATCTAAACCTAGTGCAATATCACTGCTTTGTTTATGCATATTGACATGATAAATTGCACTTTCAGCTTCAAAAACTAATTTTTTATCTGTATACCCACAAAATTTAATAGCTTCTTTAGCTGTTTTAATAATAACTGCATCTGTTAAATCAAAGGTGGTAGTCACTTCACCAAAAATATAAACAGATGTATGTGCAAGCGCAACTTCGATTGCACATCTTGCTTTTGGATCATGACTTAAGACTAAATCAAGCAGTGAATCTGCGATGTAATCGGCAACTTTATCTGGATGTCCCTTAGAGACACTTTCACTAGAAAATATATAACTCATTTTTATTACCTCTTTTATCTTTCTTCAAAAAAAACACTTCCCAAGAAGGAAGTGATTGATGGCTCCTTATTGGTGGGTTAATCCCCTGTCAGTTAAGCACCAAATTTAAATAGGTTGCTGCAGGGTCACCGGACTGATCACCTCACCTGCTCTGAATAAGTTTTTATTGAGTTTTACTATATCATAAACGTTTTTAAATACTTTGTAAATATATATACAACATTATGTTAAAAAATATGTATTATAAATCGTGATACAACTGATCAATTTCTGTATTGTACTTAAAGAAAGTTTCTCTTAATGAATAATCAAAATATGGGGTCAATTGTTTTTTGAATAACTCCATGGTTTGGTGGTGATTATTTGGATGATAATATGTCGATAAACTTCTTAATGATACATAACAATCTGCAAGTAAAATAATTTGATTGGATATCTCACTTTGGATACGATTCATATGTTCAAAAAACTTCTCATCCGGATTACCTTCATAATGTTCACGGATAATATCATTACATTTTTGTGCTAGCTGTATACGTTTACCAATTTTAGACCCTAAGTCTGTTTTTTCCTTTAATACCTCATAACTATGTTCATCATAATTGTCAGTTTCAATCATTAAATCTTTAATCTCGTCAAACCTTAAATGGATTAAGGCATATTTTTCTAACTCCGTTTTATCAGTCTCATCTAAATGATAAAACGTAGCCATCTTACTTGCAACGGAAGCAACTCTATATGCGTGTTTTTCATTTAATAATGTATTTG
>CAZRKJ010000007.1:0-23021 GCA_964600775.1 uncultured Acholeplasma sp. | reverse complement strand
AAATGCTGGTGTGTTAGGTAGTAGGATAAAGAACTCATCTCCGCCGTATCTAAATACTAAGTCATCTTTACGCTTTACTTCATTTAATGTTTCTGCTAATGCAATAAGTACTTCATCACCTGTAAGATGTCCATATGTATCATTAATCATTTTAAATAAATCAATATCAAGCATAATAAGTGAAAATGGTTTTTTATCTTTAGGATATTTAGAAATTAGAAATCCTAAATATTCAAAAAGCATTCTACGATTAAGTGATTTAGTTAATGAATCTTGCTCAGCAAAGAACTTTAACTCCGCTTCAATATTTTTAGATTTTGTAATATCAAATACGATACCTTCAATGACAAGTGGTTTACCGTCTTTATCTCTTTTTGTAACAATACCTCTATCGTAGTACCAAACATAATAACCTTCTTTATGCTGTATACGATACTCAACCTCATATGCTTCAGTCTTCCCCATTAAATGCTGACGCATATTATCCATGACATTTTCATAGTCTTCTGGATGTAATTTTTCAGTAAAAAACTCAAACCCAATAGAATCTAATGTAGATGGGTCATAACCTATTGCTTTTGCTTTCATTTCATTGAAAATAACTATGTTTTCTTTATAATACCATGACCATTGTCCTAGATTTCCAGCCCACTGAAAATTAACTGCGAAATCATGTTCTTTACTTTTTAATGTTTGTTCTAACTTTAAGACGTAATCAATCAACGTCTCTTTATCCCATTCTTTATATCTTTTATCCATATCATTCTCCCGTATGCGTCTAGATAACTCTTTAATTTATAATTAATGCCCTACGTAGTTGTACTACATATTTCATATGGACTACTTTATATAATGTTTCTTATATTACAATTATACACTTTTTTGACTATAAATAAACATTAAGAAGTGTTTGATAGTTTGTAAAACAAATCCCTAATCTAACAATAACTGCTAGGCTAGGGACTTTTAAAAAGATATTATCTAAATGATTTATTATTTAATATTTGATCTACAACTTGCTGGCCGGATAGTACAACCATAGGCATACCGCCACCTGGATTTACAGAACCACCTACAAAGTATAAGTTGTTATAAAGTTTACTTTTCTTAGGTGTTTTAAACCCTTTATTGATTTTTTTATCTGATAGTACACCATAGATTGAGCCTTTATTTGAGTAATACATTTCTTCAATTGTTTCAGGCACCCAAAGCTCTTCAGTAATGATATGTTTTCTTAAATCCGTTAGCCCTAAGCGTTCTAGCTTATCAATGATGTGTTTTTTAAATGCATCATATTCACTTTGCGTAAATGGATGATCATCATCTATAACCGAGATATGCGGTAATATTTTAATAACTTCACAACCCTTTGGTCCTTGACTTGGGTCTGTTTTCATTGGTGCAACTAAATATATTGTTGGATCTTCTGATAATTTGTGGTTATGGAAGATATTATCGAAGTTTAATTTTAAATCTTTAGAGAATAAGAAGTTATGATGTTTTAAAATATCGTATGATCTATTGACTCCTAAGTGTAGAGCAAACCCACTGCATGCAGGTGGATATTTTTGTTCCAACTTAGCATAAGCACTTGGATCTTCTTTAGTAATTTTCTTATAAAATGGAATAACTTCCATATTCGATATAACTAAATCAACATCTAATGTAGGTTGGTCTTTAAATATTAATGTATTGATTGCTTTTTTGTCTTTAGATACCCCTATGACCTCGCAATTAAGCTTTACATCAATATATAGTTCATGAATGAGTTTGGTTAAGCCTTTAGATAAATTAAACATACCATCTTTGACATACCATAAATCAAACTTCCATTGAATATACGGTAATAAGTTTAGGATTGCTGGTGCATCATATGCAGATGACCCAACATATTTAATAAAATAATCTAGTATATCAACCAAATATGGATTTTTTATATAATGGATGATTGCCTCATGCATGGTTCTAAAAACATCACTATCCTTTAGAATCCTATGGATTGGGTAGTGTTTGATGGCTGCTAAACTGCTTTCTATTTGGTTTTCAAAATAAGTTTTATTTGTAAATTTATATACACGTTCTGCATATGCATAAAAGTTATTAAGATCATTAATATCTTCAGCCGTTATTTTTGCTTGTCCAATCATATCATTAATTTTATGTGTTAAGTCAATAATCGTACCATCTTCAAAGAAGTTTCTCCAGTGTGGTCTTACAGGTATAAGTTCTAGATAATCAGACATCTTTTTATGATGCATTGTAAATAGTTTTTCAAATATATGTGGCATCGTAAAAATCGATGGCCCTAAATCAAAGATGAATCCATCTTTTTCTTTAACATTTAATTTGCCGCCTAAGTGACTATTTTTTTCTATAATTGTAATATCAAATTGTGGATGTTTTGCTAGTGAGATTGCTGCTGAAAGTCCTCCAAGTCCACCACCAATGATAGCTACTTTAATTTTTTTCATTTATTTTTTATCCGCTCTTATGTATGATTGTAACAATAATGCTGATTGATAAATGGTTGGTAGACCACTACCAGGGTGTGTACCACCACCAACAATATATAAATTTTTTAACTCTTCAAATTTGTTGTGTGGTCTAAAATACATCATTTGAGATAACTTGTGAGATAGATTAAAAACTGCACCCATATAGACATTATAATCATCTTGCCAACCTTGTGGTGTGATAATTTTCTTATCAATAATGTGTGGCACTAAGTCAATACCTAAACGCTCTTTTAATGATGCATAAATGATTTGTTCAACATCCTTTTGGTATGTTGACCAATCAACTTTACCACGTAGATTCGGGATTGGTACCAAAATATATAGTGCCGATTGTCCCTTAGGTGCCATGGTATCATCTAATCTAGCAGGATTATGAATGTAATAACTTAAGTCATCTGTAAATTCATTATTTAGTATCTGCTTTAAATAAGCATCATAATCTTTTGAGAACACTACTTGGTGATGTGCAAAATCAAATACTTTATCGAGTGCTAAATATATATTCATTGTAGAAACAGAGTAATCTTTCTTTTCTAATTTTTCTGGTTTGTATTTCTTTAAATGTTTTGAATCAATAAGATTTGTCATAGCATATGAGAAATCTGCATTTAATACAACATCATCATAAATAATCGATTCATTGTTGACTTTAACACCATAAACTTTTTTCTTTTCAACCAATATTTCTTCTACTGGTGTATTTAGCTTTAAGTGTCCCCCGTTTTTAACAAATAGTTTAGACATCTTATCATTAATCATATTTAAACCACCATGGACATGGAATAATCCAAGCGCATGTTCTAAATATGGTAGAAATGTAAACCCTGCAGGTGCTTCATAAGAAGACATACCTAAATATTTAGCTTGAAAAGAAAGTGAGTGGATAAACTCAGGGTTTGGATGTATAGCATTTAAGGATGAATACACAGTTTTTGATAGCTGTAAACTAGGGATTGCTTTTAATGTATCAAATTTTAAGTAATCAAAAAGACTATTAAATGGTCTACTTAAAAGTGGTGTAATCTTTTCAAATTTCTTTTTTTGCTCTTTACGCCACTTAAGATAAGCATCACCTAAACCAGGAATATAACTATCATACATCGAAGCGTTAAATGCTTGGTCCATTGTTGGTTCAAACGTTACTTTAGGAAATACTAATCTATATAACGGATCAATTGGTAAAAGATTTAATTCATCTTTAAGATTATACCCGGCAGCCTTAAATACTTGTTCCAAGGTTTCAATATACATTAAAAATGTTGGACCTGCATCAAAACGAAAATCACCCAACATTAATGCTTTAGAGCGTCCACCTACAATTTTATCTTTTTCATATATGGTGACATCGTGTCCCATGCCCGTTAAAATCATACCTGCTGCAAGTCCTCCCGGACCTGCACCGATAATTGCAATTTTTTTCATATTAATCTCCTAGTAAATCCATGGTATAAATCGGTATCTTTTTTGTTTCCACTTTGTATAGTCATCACCAATAACATCTGTCATTAATTTTTCTTCAATTTGCATTCTTTGGTTTAGTATTAAGAATATGCTAATACTAGAAATAATAATCATCAACCAGTTTTGAAAGAACAGTGGCACTGAAATTGTTAGTAAAAACAATCCCAAATAAAGTGGATGTCTTAATAGTCTATAAGGGCCTTTTGAAACCAATTCTTGTGTTTTTGATACTTCTACATCTCTTGTAAAATGTTTCCCTAAATACATAATAGAAACATATCTTAACAATACACCTAAAGGATAAGTTACCATCGATAGCATCATCATCCATTGATTTGAATCTTCTAACCTAAAGAGTCCAAAGACCGTTAAGAGTATCGTTACCGTATGTGAAAACAAAATCACACCAAGTATCTTTAAAAATGTTTTTGTCTCATTACGGTCTTTACCTTTGTATTGTGATGGAAAAACCCAAAACTCACCAATCCATAAAATCGTAATTACATAAAAAACAATATAAGTAACTTGATCAAACTGAAATAGTATATCCATAAATTCACCTAACTCGTATTTTATAACTTTATTATACTTTATAATGCTTTTATTATCATCTTATACTATAATTTATTTAAGTATCTTACGTATTAATTTTGTCTTAAATTTCGAATGTGGCGGATATGCAAGTGGCACATCTAACCATGTACCACGATGGATATAACCCTTCATATGTGAAAATAGTTGGAAAGAGTAAAATCCATGATACGCACCAATACCGCTTTGTCCCACACCACCAAAAGGTAGATAAGGATTACTCACATGCATTAAAGTATCATTGATTGCACCACCACCAAAAGAAAGTGATCTAAATACCTTTTGTTGATTACTTTTTTTATTAGAAAATAAGTATAAGGCTAATGGTTTTTCTTTTTGTTTGAGTAACTTTATTAATTCATCTAAATTGTTATATTTTAAAACAGGTAGTATTGGACCAAATATTTCTTCTTGCATAACCTTATCTTGCCATGTAACATCTTTAAGAATTGTTGGACCAATCATGTTTTCATCTGGATCAAAAACAGGCATTTCAACAACCTTCTTTTCATCAATCAATCCTTTTAAACGGTTAAAATGTCGCGTGTTTATAATACGACCAAAATGATCCATATGCACATATGATTTTTTTATCACTGCATATAATTTTTCTATAAATGCATCATGCACAAGTTCATGTACATAGATATAATCTGGTGCAATACATGTTTGCCCAGCATTAATAAATTTACCAAAAGCGATTCTTCTGGCTGCAATTTCTAGATTAGCTGTCTCATCAATAATGGTTGGGCTCTTGCCGCCTAGTTCTAATGTTACTGGAATAAGATTTTTACTTGCAGCTTCATATACAATTTGTCCGACTCTTGTTGAACCGGTAAAGAATATATGATCAAATCTGTATTTAAGTAGTTCTTGTGTCACAGTATGATCCCCTGTTACAACAAATAAATAATTGGAATCGAAATTTTTATTTATTAAATCTAGTAAAACCTTCTCTGTTTGTCCTGCAAATTCAGAAGGTTTTAATATTGCAGTATTTCCTGCAGCAATCGCACCAATGAGTGGTTCAATAATTAATTGGAATGGATAATTGTAAGGCCCAATAATTAAAACAACACCTTTTGGCTCATACATAACCCTTGATTTTGTAGTCATGATATAAAACGGTGTTTTAACACGCTTTGGTTTCATCCATCGTTTTAACTTTTTAATTGTTTTGGAAATACTTTTAAGTGTATAGCCTATCTCTGTTGTATAAGCTTCAAACTCAGATTTATTTAAATCTTTTTTTAATGCTTTAAGTATCAACGCTTCATTTTCAATAATGATGCGCTTAAGTGTCTGCAATTGTTGTAATCTAAATTGATATGATAATGTGCCTTCTGTTAAAAAAAACGCTTTTTGATCTTGAAATATTTTTTCCATATATATGCACCTCTTTACTAAAGTATATCAAAAATAAAATCATCACTTACCAATGAAACATATTTTGAAGTAATTCATGTGTAATTGTGAGATATTTAATGTAAAAAACCTACCAAATTTATAATCTGGTAGGTTCCATTTGATATCACTTTATATAAATTAATATTCTAATTGACCACGATATGAAATCATACCGCCAACGACATTAGATACCTTATAGCCTTGTTGGTCTAAGAATTTTGAAACCATTTGAGAACGTGCACCGGTTAAGCATATAACAGATTAGTGTTCTGTTTTACTTATTTGAATTATGTGTGCAAGAAAATCAGATGTTGGCATAAGGATTACTCCTGGAATATGACCTTCTTCGTATTCATATGCTTCACGACAATCAATTACTTTAGCTTTTCCTTAATCCATCTCATCTTTTTTTAAAGTCTTGCGATCTATATTTAGATAACGTAATTGATTAACCGGTTTGGACGTCCAAAAATCCCCCTATATAAAATTTTATATTGTTTATGGATGACACTTTCAATCTATGACATGTTTTTCTATGATTAATTTTATTATAGCATATAGATTATAAAAATAATGAAGAACCTATAATCCTCCATAGACTACATATCTAGCATTCAAATTTGTCTAATAAATTAGGGGCTAACATTATTTGATAGCCCCTAAAGTATTTAATTATCTATTATAATTATGCTTCGTATGTTACATCTAAATTTCTAAAGTATACAGTAGTTAAAATATCATCTGCTGCAGTATATGGATTTGGATCTAAGTTCAATCTATTAATTGTAAGTGTACCAAACCAGAAATCTAAGCCTTTATTTAGTTGATCGGTTGCAAAAGTATATGTTAATGTATATGTTGCCCAATCCGTTGATAATTCTAAATGTTGGAATGAAACTTCAACTGGTAATCCAGCACCTTCAATCGCAACTCTTAAATCTCTTGCGATATCAGCTTTAGCTTCAAAACTAATTGTGTAAGTACCAGCAAAGAATTGAATTTCGCCTAAACGGTATGCAGCCATCCAGTCACCACTTGCAATTTTTTCAACTGTAATAGCAACCTCTCCAGCTTCATTATCGGTATATGATAACCAATTTTCACTGTCTACTTGGTCAACTTGTCGAACAAAGAATCCAGGTGCGTTTGCTACTTCCCAACCACCAGATGCAGTGACTGCGAAAGTTTCTGGTCTATTCCATGGATCTGCTACAGTAATTGTTCTTTCAACAGTTGTTACAAGACCTTCATCATCCGTTGCAGTAACTTCAAATGTGTAAACACCTTTAGCAGGGTTTGCAGGATTAAATGTAGCACCACCAGCTTGTGTTACAACAACATCAGCAACTTGAATATCACTAAAATCATCAACAACACTAATACCTTGTTTTAAACCTGTCGGTGTACCCGTACGAATAACTAGATTTTGCGCTGTAACTTCTGGTGCACTATTTTCTAATTCAGGCCCTTCAACAATTGATATATCATCTAGATAAACTTTAGTCATTACACGTCTATACGCTTCTGGAACACCAGTTTCAGCTGCAAAGTTACCAAATGAGAATTGTAATTGAGCATTTGTAGCATCGCCACGTACATAGAAATCCACTTCAACTTCTTGCCATGTGGTTGTAATTTCAGTGAAGTTTAGTTCGCCATATGCTTTCCCGCCAGGAATACCACCACCTTGAATTTGGTGATTCATATAACGTGTTTCATCTGCTTTAACTTTAAACACTAATTTATAAGATTGGAAAGCCTCTAAATTGATTAGGTTATATTGAACTTGAACTGCCCACCATTGTGTATCGCTTTCTGATGAATCTAGAATATCAATTTCTAAGACACCATCAACGATTGTGTAGGTCACATCATAATCATTACCTGCATCAAACCAAGTTGCCCAACCTTCAACTGCATTAAGCGTTGCACGTTCAAAGTCTCCGCCAATTAAATTACCTAATGGACCAACTTCAACAACAGTAATGACTCTTTCTTTTACAGCTTCATTACCGGCCGCATCAGATACGCTATAAGTTAATGTATAAGTCCCAGCAGCTTCTGTGTTAACACTACCTGTTACATTCGCAAGTGTTAACGTAATTGGACCATCTACATCATCGGTTGCACTCACACCTGCTAATGGATCAAATGTGTCACCAACATTGATTGTCATAGGGTCAGCGCCAATAATTACAGGTAATGTTTTATCTGCATCTTCCCCATTATCAACAGGGTCACATGCAACTAGAACAACAATACCTAATACAAGTAATAAGCTTGTAAGAATTTTTTTCATTTCTTTCTCCTTTTTTTCATCTTTTATAGTTTTTTTGTTATTTTTTTGTGTGTTTTATCAAAATTGAAACGTTTCGATAAATACAGATATATTATATATGAAAACGTTTACTTTTTCAAGTATTTTAGTTAAAAATCGATATTTATGTGTTTTTTGTAAAACCTAGAATGGTCATACCAGCACGTACTTGGTCATTTTGCATCACTAAATCCCAAATAATATTATTATCATAGTTTGCAAGCATTACTAAAGTAATACCTTTATCAATACCAATGACATCCGTTGCTACCCACGGTGTACGACTAGCTAGTGTTGGATTCATCGTTTCATCATGTAATCCAAGGTTAAATGCATCCTTGAAACCATATGTACCAAAGAGTCCATCAATGTTTTGATAATAGTGCAATGCTGCACGTGCAGCTAGCTTTGGCACATAGTTTATAGATGCAATTGATGCATATGGAGCAATCGTACCATTGTGACGATTATTTTTTGCTGGTCTTGCACCATATGCGTGATATTCACCAGGACCATCACCTGCAGAGATACCCCAACTATTTGGACCATAACTCTTATAGATATGTGCAAAATCTTGTGTGTAAGCATAGTTTGCTAATGTAGCAAGTCTTGCATTCTCAAACCAATTGGTTCCAAAATCATCTGTATAGTTTTTAAAGTCAATGAATGCATGTGAAAATTGATGTTGGAATAAGGAACCATCAAACGTATAGTAAAAAGGTGTTGTCACTGATAACTCTGGATTTGATGTGGATGTATATGTGCCTACATAACTCGTACGCATGACATTCATCATTGTATTATATGGGCCTCTTGGTATGGAATATGTAGGTGAACCACTTGCCAGTACGTAAAGCATTAGCTGTTCAGAGATGTGATCCCATGCACCAACAAATCCAGATTCTGGACGATAGCCCATATAAAACATGTTCGTTGTTGGATTTAAATACCAACCCCAATTCACATCACGGTATATTTCATTTACCTTAATAGCGACATCACCTTCAAAATATTCTGCTGCTGCAATTGCACCCATCATTAAGATCCCTGTATCAATAATAGATATTTCAGAATTCCATTCACGCGCACCTGTTCTTGTATTTAAAAAGTGATAATAGAAACCATTGGTGCGCTCAAGACTTAGTAAAGTATCTAACGTACGGTTTGTTCGGTCAAATGCTTCTTCAAATGTAACCCAGCCTTCATCCGCACCAACCACATAAGCAGCTAGTCCATAACCAACCGATGCAATGGATGAAATACTTGGATTGGTTGGGTATCTATCGGGTATTAAGCCATAACCATTATCATTAATATTGGTATTGGCCGTTTCCCAAAAGAAATCAAATGATCTTCTTTTTTCAAGTGCAAGTATTTCTTTTTCTGTTCTTGTAAGTGGATCATCAATGGATGAACCACCATTATTGTTACAAGCCACTAAACTTAAGATCATTAAGATTAGGACGCTAAATATTATAATTTTTTTCATCTTTACTCTCCTGTAATTCCCGATTTGTCGATACCTTCAATAAAGTGTCTTTGAAGGATAAAGTAAACAATTAGCATCGGTATAATGATTAATAAGTTACCTGCCATGGCTTGTGCCTCATTTTGGGCAGATTCAATAATTGTGACTTGGTTACCTTGTGCAGCACTTACAAAGATTGCAAGTCTTGTTTGTAGTGTTTGCCATCCATCACCTAAAAAGATAAATGTTTGATATGTCTCATTCCATTGCCATACAAATGAAAATAAGAATGATGTAATAAATGATGGTATTGATAACGGTATAGCAATTTTAAAGTAAATATATAGTCTACTTGCACCATCAATTTGAGCTGCTTCATCTAATGCTTTTGGAATCATTTTATAAAACTGATAGAAAATCAATATGAAAATCGATGCATTTAGACCTTGACCAAAGGTTGCTGGTACTAAAATAGCGCCAATATTATTTAAAAGTCCTAAGTCATTAAATAATACAAATCTTGGAATCATATAAACTTGTGGTGGAATCATATAGACAATAACAACGAGTGCTAACCATAATTTCTTTAATGGAAACTCAAACCTTGCAAAACCATAACCAATTAAACTTGCTACAAAGGTTTGAATAAGTGCAGGTAGTAACGTAACAACTAAAGACTGAATGAACACATTAATATAGTCTAAAGCACGAAATGCATCTACATAATTGTTAAAATAAAAACTTGAAGGTACCTGTGAAACCATTGGATTGATTAAATCTTCTAAACTCATCAGTGAATAAGATAACATCACTAAAATTGGATAAACAAAGACAAAGCCAATGACAACCAGTAAAAAATATACCAACACTTTGAAGATGAGACCATCTGAAAAGTGTTTACCTAACAATAGCTTTCTTGTTTTAGAAAGCACGAAATGGTTGGTTTTTTGCATTAGCGTTTCACCTCCATTAAAAGCTTCTTCTCAACCGTCTTTTTCTCATAGGTAAGTAAGAATACAACAACACCTAAAACAAGCCCTACAACTAAGAAATATACCCATGCAAGGGCTGATGCCTGGCCAAAGGATTGTTGTCTAACCACGTTAATGCGGAATAAGACTTGATTGGTTGAGAATGTAGATAACATAACGATTGTATATATTGAAGAGACTAATATAATTGGTTTTAAACTTGGTAAGGTAATCTTCCAAAAACTTTCCCAAGGGCTTGCACCATCGATACTCGCTGCTTCATAAACTTCTTTGTTTATTTTTTGTAACCCTGCTAAAAACAAGATAATCTGTACACCTGAAAACCATAAGATATTAATTAGGTGTGTATATAGATCTCCTACAAAGTTTGCTAAGAATACCGGTAATAGAGACTCTAATATTGCTGGTACCTCATCACCTACATTCGATAAAATACCTAAACGCTCATTACTACCAAATAAGGTTGCCATAATCGGACCAGATGCAATAATAACCGGTAAAAAGAATATCGATCTAAAAAAGCCTCTAAGTTTTATTTTTTGGTTGAGTAATATAGCAATAATCATTGAAATGATAATTGTTAATGGTAAATAGAGTAAGAGTTGTAAAACAAAAGCTTGAAGTACAGATATAAACTGAATATCATTTAAGACAGTAATAAAATTATCTGCACCAATAAACTGAATACGCACACCAGAACCACCTGGTATTGTCACATTAGAAAAACCATAAATAAGACTCATAATGATTGGATAAAGCGTAAGCCAAATAAAGCCTATGACCCAAATACCAATAAAGAGGTATCCAGCAATTGCTTGTCTCTTTTTATTTGTTAACTTTACTTTTATGACTTTAAAGATAATAAGTTCATCAACACCAAACTTACCCCTATTGATATGTCCTATAAAATTTAAAATTTTCTGATACCACTTCATAAGACCACCTCATAACTTAAGGCACTAACAGATACTGGACCATCCATATAATCATTGCCAGAATAATTTACATAGATTACAACACCATTACTGTATGTATTTTTTATAAATCCTGGTTCTAATACCATACGACTTATTACATGTGCACCAATGACATGACTTAATGCTTCATTTAAATATTGATGTTGGCGAATGATTTCACTTTCCCAATCTAAGAATCTAGATGTAAATATCATATTAGAGTCTGTATTAAGTAATTTTTGTGCTGATTCATTTGTGATATAAAAGTTTGGGTATACTTGATAATCTACCATTCTAAGTAGTTCATTTTGCGTGTTAGCAAAGAAGTTTGAACTTCTACCAAAGACTTGTTTATGTCCCCCTAAAATAAGTGTTAAAAATGGTACTGTATCTGTAAAGATCATACGTTGTGATGAGTAGAGTTCTATTTCTTTAATGACATCTGCACCAAATAAATAATCAAACGGTGCACTCACCATACTTTGATCAGCAACGTTTAAATACATTTGTAATATTGGTATCATTTCAGTTCGACTAATGATTTCATTGTAGTCACTATAAATCAGTGATGCATCTTCAAAACTTAAATTGGTGATACCTTTTTGACTTAAATGTCTATAATGACCATTTAAAATTTCTAGTGCACGGTTCGGATTTAATAAGTAATAATCATCAAGAGACATAAATTCACTACCTTGATTTTGCACAATATCACTTGATCTATAACTGGTTGCATTTATATGAGCAAACCTTGGTGTCATTGCATAAAATATGTTTACACCTGGTTTTTCCATTTGGCGTATGTCTCCAAATTTTGAATCTATATTACGATAATTTGGACTGGTACGTGATAATCCATTTGTTTGCCAACCATGGATTGTTGTGTATATTTGTTCAATACCTTGTGATTGAAGTGTATCTGTAAATGTATCAATCATTTGTGCACTGGTCATTGTAAATGTTTCACGACCAAACCATGTACGACGATTTTCTAAGGCTAAAATATCTAAATTAAGTGGAATACTTGAACTTTGCACTATCGGTGCTAAGTTCATATCCTTAGACTGTAGATGTTCTCTATATACATTTGAAAATCCAACATAGGTTGCATCATCACCTTCTAAGAACTTGTGAATATAGTGAATATCAAATACATTCTTGTTTTCTTGAATACGTTCAATTGTAGATGTACCAGATGCATTTAATTTTTGAATGTATTTATCTCTATACTCAAAGGTTGCATAAAGTTTATTAAATATAACATTTGGACTATGGGACTGATAGATTAAACTACCATTAGCTGCACCGGATTCTAAAATTGTAAACATTGCATTTTGTCCAATGCCTTGTACAGTTCCATATACACCAGCGGTTAAGTAGCGTTCTAAGGTTGGCGTATTTAATGTAAGATCCGGTCCATAAAATCTTTTACTAAAGTTTTTACTCATAGATTCATCATATCGAATTAAAGCCCCGATACCATCGGGTATAAATACATATCCTGGTATTAAGTCTTTCGTTGTTAGACCAAAGTTACGATAAACAGTAATTGTTGATATTAAGAAATTACCACTATCTTGAACAGAACTAAATGGAACTTCAATGTTTAAACCGTTTTGATCAAGGTAAACCGATAAGGTAAACCGAATACCTGATCTTGGCATTCTAATATTTGCTCTAAACCCGACTTTATCATCAAAATCTTGACGAACAAAGGACCCATCAAATGCCCCATCAAAGAAATACTCTGTTTGGCGCACTAATGTTGTTTGTGCGGTATTATAAAATGAAATAGATACCGGACTAATATCTTGTCTAATATTGGTTTGTGGGTTAGCAGGATTATATAGCGGACTTTCTGGATCTAAATATGTGTGATCCATATTAGAACCCCAAATATATCCTGTAGATTCATTAACAATTCTTAAACTTAAATGCTCAGGGTGTACATATAACGAAAGGTTGGTGTCTGTATCTGTACCTAAGAACTCATGGTCTGTTAATGTTATATATGGATTGTTACTGACGTTGGTTAAATCATCTTGTTGTGTATAGCGATTTGAACGTAGTGTAGATGCTATTGGAGGTATATTTGTGACATCTACGTTATCAAATAGAGGTGTATAGTCTTTTAAATATGCATAGGTTACACCTGTAAACAACAGGATAGCTACAGTTAGGATTGCTATCAATACTTTATATTTAGATAACACGATTCACCACCTCCTTGATAATACTAGAAATGTAATCATACATTTGATTTACTAGTAAATAAATCAGTAGCATGATTGCAACAATTACAACCATTGTAAATACTGTTAACAATAAATTCTTGATTAATTCTCTAAACTTGTAATTATGTATCTCAAGTACCATTAATACAATTAATAGATACATCCATCCATCTCTTATAAAGAGTATGGATTGATATATAAAAATTTCATTTAATGTAAAAGCATGACTAAGTAAGATCAGTGGTACGGTCATTAGGATATACGGCATCAGTGCATAAGCTGTACCAATATAAACATCTTTAAACCAACCTTCACCACTAGATAGGGTTGAGATTAAATAGTTTGAGAAAACAAATAACATTAAGATCCCAAAACTACTTAAGAAACTGGTTAATACATTATATGATTCTAGACTGTTTGTATTAAATAGGAAGCCTGTTAATAATACTGCCAGTACATTTAAGATGACATAGACCGCATATAAGATGCTTGCACTTTTAACAGATGCTTTACCTTCATGTTTAATTTCATGGAATGTATCAATTGGGTGTCTAAATACTTTGTTACCTAATCTAAGTTCTCTTATAATTTTGATATCATTTAACTTATTGTTGTAATCTCTAATTGGTTTATAAATTGCATACTTTTTATCAATTTGATTTAAGACAATATATACAATACCTAGTGCCATACCAATGGCTAAAAAGGTACCTAGATATGCCGTTAAAAAGCTATTTCGTACTTGCCAGAATGAATCAGAATATCCTGTTCTGTCTTGAGCAATCTCATAATAATTTAATGCCGTTTCATAATCACCTGTACGGAAGTACGTTCTAGCAATAACTGAGTTTGCTAGTGCGAAAACAGAATTCATTCTTAATATGTTTTCCCATTCACTAACATTATATATACCTTGATTTAAAGATTTTAAACCGTCGTGTACTAAAGCAGTAAATGCACTACGCTCTAAGATTTGAATTTGTCCACGACCTCTATCCAATACAATGAGATTATAGTTAGAATCGGTTACAATATCTACTGCTCTATTAAAGATACCTAATATTTCAGTACTCGCATCTGCCTCACCAAAGACAAATAATAAATTACCACTTGTATCGTATTCATGTACGATACCAGATTCTGTAACAGTGTATATATTACCAAAATCATTTACATGTACTGCACTTGGAAAAACTTCGGTGTAATGATTTGGTGCAACTACAATACGTGAAGCAATATTAAATTTCTTTAGTGGCATCGCTTGAGTTCTTGAGGTTGTAAATACAGAACCTTTTTCATCGATAGAAAGATTATCTGGTGATACCGGTGTAATTGGGGCTAAGTCTTGATTAAAGAATTCAAGTATTTGACGGTAGAGTGAGCGTTGAGTTGGGTTGGTTGCTAAAAACCCTAAAAACTCCCCATGACGGTTAAACTGCATAACACCTGAAACAGAGCCTTCACCGGTTACATATATAACACCGCGTGGTCCACTAGCAACTTTTAGTGGTACAAATGGTGTGTTTAAACCAAAGATTGGTTCCGTTGGTCTTGATATTGTTTGAAGTAGATTCATCGTCTCATCATAAATAGTGATTGTTCGGTATAATCTATCTGCAACATATAGTTGATTATTTTGATCAACATGGACACCTGTTGGTTCACCTAAATTTGTAAGTAAAACTTCAAAGTCACCCTCTAAATTAATTTTAACAATCCGTCTATTACCTGTATCTGCAACATAAAGTAAATCATCTTTAATATATAAATCTTGAGGGTCGTTTAAATCATCATCAAAGACCAGTAATCCAGCAGGTTCATATGCTGTTTGAGTTAACACTAAATCGCCATTTGGACCTATTGTATAGGTATCATATGGTGCAGATTTAAATACAACAGCTTGACTACTGCTTGGATAGATTGCAATTGAAAGTAGCACGAACATAAGGGATGTGGTAATCAATAATATTCTTTTCATATTACTTCATACCTGAATGAGCCATCGTATCCATGACATTCTTTTGAAGGAAGATAAAGATAACGAGGTTTGGTATAAACATAATCAAACTTGCAGCAGCAGCCATCCCTTGACCTGCTACAGCATTGGCTCGATTTGTTAACGTTGACATGTAAAATGCAAATGTCTTCATCGTCTCATCATGTATGTAAATTGTTGATGTTTCTGCATTATTCCATACACCTTGAAATGATACGATTGCGATGGTTGCAAGTGCTGGTTTAATCAGTGGTAATATAATTTTGACATATATATCAAACTCATTTGCCCCATCAATTTTTGCTGCTTCTATTAACTCATCTGGTATTTGATCAATAAATTGTTTAATTAAGAAAAGTCCTACAGGAATAGCAAGTCCAGGTACGATGTGTACTAAGAAGTTATCAACTAAACCAAGTGATTCAACAACCAAGTATCTTGGAATAACAACACTTGCACCAACAAAGATAATAGCTATATTGTTTAAAACCAGCAATGGTTTTTTAACTTTAAATTTTAATTTTGATAGTGCATACCCTGCAAGTGATGAAACGAAGATACTTGCAAAGACAACAATCACTGCAATAACAATAGAGTTAAACAAGTACCTTGTCATTGGTACACCTGTTGAAGATGCCTCAACAAATAAAACTTCAAAGTTTCTCATGGTTGGCTCTACTACAAAGAATCTTGGTGGCCATGCAAACAGTTCATTGATTGGTTTAAATGCTGTTGAGAATATATATAAAATTGGTAATGCCATAAAGATTGCCATCGGAACCAAAATTAAGAAAAACTTAATTTGTGAACGATGGTAATTTTTAGGGTTAATGCGTGTGCCTTGGTAATTTGCCATATCAATCACGCTCCCCAAATAATTTATGTGCTGCATAATTAAACATAAGTACCATAATCAGTAAGATTACTGAAATCGCTGCTGCATAACCCATATCAAACCTTATAAACCCATAGTCATCAATGTGTGTAACAATCAATTGACCAGCATTTTGAGGGGTTGGGTTTTGTCCAGATAAATCGACCCCAATAGATCCTGCATTAAACGTAGCAACCAAACTCATGACCGCACCAAATAGCATTTGCGGTTTCATTGAAGGTATGGTGATATAAAAGATTTCTTGTAGTTTATTACTCATACCATCTATTGCCGCTGCTTCATAAAGCTCTTGATTAATGTTTAATACACCTGCTAACATTGCTAAGAAACCAATACCCATAGATGACCAAAGTGTTACTACGATCATAACCGTTAGTAAATAGTCTGGGTTAGTTAGCCATTGAATTGGTTCTTGAATCAGTGATAATTGTAAAAGAATAGCATTTAAATATCCTGCTTCATCACCTGAGAAGATAATACGCCACATCACACTCATTGCAACACCAGCAGTCATTGAAGGTGAATATATTATGAGTGCTAGGATTGTTCGAGCACGATGTGGTATTTGAGCAAGTAACCATGCTAGTGAAAAACCTAACATATACCCAACAGGACCTACAATTAATGCAAACTGTACAGTATTTGGAATGACACGTTGCATAAAGACATCATCTGCTGTAAATAAGTTCACATAGTTACTTAAAAACACCACTCTTGGTGCTTCAAGCAAGTTAAAATAAGTGAATGACAAAAGCATTCCCATAACAACCGGTACAATAATGAACGTTAAGAAGGCAAGTGCATATGGGAATATAAATCCCATCCCTGATAGTTCTTCTTTTGTTCTTTTAGATATTTTAGGTGGTAATTTAGTTTCTGTCATGAGGCATTCACCCAATTTCCTAAGTTATCTTTTGTCGGTAATAAGTAAGGTGTAATCACATTACCTTGAATATCAATAAATCTAAATTCTAACATCTTACGGTCAATTTCTTTTTGAACTAAAACCATGGCATCTTCCATTGCTGTTCGCACATTGACACCATCATAAACAATTCGGTTCCATGCATTAGAAATTTCACGTTCTAACATATAGCTCGCAGGTGTTTTTGCTGTATCAAGCACCCATTGCCATTGTTCTAAAAATACTTGCTTATGCTCACGTCTTAAACTCATGCCTTCAAATGCTTCAACATTTGCTGAGTTCCACATGAATTCAGGACCAAAAGAAGCCATTAGGTTTTCTGCATAAGCTAGTTGAGTATTCGAACGCATCCACCATTTTAAGAATGACCATGCTTCATTTTTTTTATTTGAATTTTTAAAAATCATTGCGGATGTAGAAGCACCATCATAGCTTCGATCAACGATACCCTCTTGTAAAATACCCGGTAATGGTGCTATATCCCATAAACCTGCGATTTCTGGTGCAGCATGTAGGAGTTGAATATACATACCAAAGTCACCAATACCAATTGGCATATTTCCATATCTAAATTGGTTATAAAAACTACCCACTTCTAGTGGTAAAGCATATACTGTAAATAAATCACTCATTAATGTCATTGCTGAAATGACTGCTTCACTATCTAGTGTTGATGTAAGTGCCCCATCACCATAAATACTGCCCCCATGTTGCATGATAAATGGCATGGTGGTTGAAAAGGATTTAAATGCTGTCGATGATGAAAGCATTGAATAGAAATTCATACCAAATCTTTGTAGTTCTGGTAGCATATCTAAGACATCTGTCCATGTATCGGGTACATCTAGTTGTAAAGCATTTAAAATATCACGTCTATAAAATAAGATATTAAAGTTTTGTGTCTCAGGTAACCCATAGACCCCTTCTTGATAAATCAGTTGCATAAATGCTCCTGGTTTAAACCTTTGAGATACACTATCAAAATCATCAAAAGATTTTAAATCTACTAGCGCATTACGAATCGCAAAATCATACGGACGCCAACCTGCAACACCCATAGCAAGATCTGGTTGTGAATTACTTGAGGTTGCTAGAATTAACTTATCCTCATTAGGCATTATAGATATATTTACTTTAATACCTGTTTCACTGGTAAATTGATCATCTACCATTTGTTGCATCAAATTGACATATTGTCTACTTCTATTGACCCAAACACTTAATTCTTCATCTTGTGCTGAGGATGTGTTATACTGACCAGAAAAGAAACTAGCAAAGAATCTTCTAACTTCATACCAAATATTTTCAAAGAAACCAGGGTTTGCTCTAGGTAGTGTAACATCACTACCGTGCATATAAACTTTATCAATGGTTAATGGTGCATCGATGATTAACGGCAATATTATCCCTAATCTTTGAAGTACTGAAGTTGTTGTACCTGTTAGGCGATTAATATTTTTTGGTACATCATTAGGTTTTTCGGCTAATTCATATAACCATGTATAAGCTGCCTTTAACCCACTTGCAATATCAGCATCTCTGGTTGTATTAGAGATTGCTTTAAATTCATCATAGCTTAACTTAATTAAATCACCATAACTATTTAAATCACTTGCTAGATTTGGCATGTAATCCACAATAACCCAGTCTCTGTTTTCATCTACATTATTACCCGTTAGTTTACGAATATCTATAGATATTTCATTGACGCCTCGCATAACTTCATTGACTCTGTTATAGATTTCTCTATATGGTGCACTATTTGCTTCTAAACCTAATGTGTTTTTACCGGCTTCAAAGTAGAACCAAAGTGGCTCATCATTTAAAGATAGTGTAAAGTTTGACCATCTGTGAGATGGAAAGGCAATGCGCTCTGCTTCCTTAAAAGGTATTTTGCCATTAATTGTTAATGTTCTAAAGACTGTTGTATGTTCTTTAGCTGCTAAAGATTTTAATGTCATTTGATAAAAACCTGTTATTGGTATATCAAGTTCATAGAATATGGCTTGACCAGGCTTTCTAAATGTTCCACCATCAACAACATTTAAGCGTGCTTCAATTAACCCAAATGGTGTATTGGTTGGATTTCTGTCAGTTGAGTATCTGATAGATACATCGTTTTTAAAGTCAATTGTTTCTGCTTCAAAGCTATAGCGTGTATCGGTTAAGTATTGCGCTGTTGGATGTTGATCTAAATACACATCATACGGTATATATGTTTCAAGATTTTCAATATATATTTGTCCTAACTTAAAGTAACCAGTACGACGTACAATTTCAATCGTATTGATACCTTCATCCAATTTAAATAAAATTGCTTGTTCATAAAGCCTTGATGCATCACGAATAAATGTTTGCTGCCAAACATTTAATGTGTTTGCCATTGGCATAATGTCATTACCATAACGATCTTTACTAAACGTATTTGCTGTTGCAAATAGATTTGGTATGACAACTTGAGATGCTTCATAGTATGGCGTTTGTCCATTAACCTTTATTTCAATCTCAATATTGCCAATTGTTTGTGTAGCTGATGCATAGTCAAATCCGATTTTATATAGACCTGCATGATCAACTTCTATTGTGCCTGTAACACTTTGTAACTCATCAACTGTATCATCAAACTCAAATACTAGGTTTGTTGTCGGTAGTGGTAAATTATTCGTGTTTAAATACTCGATGTAACTACTATCTTGATGCATTGAACCTTCGGATGTATCAAAGGTAAAAGACGATGGATCAATCCATGCGTTAAATTCAATGTCATCTCGATAACCATCAGCCTTCCACTGATCTAATATGTCTTTATAAGCATCTGGAATAATATTGCTTGGCGTAACCTCAAATACTTCATCAAAGAAACTTGCATGTACATGAGGTAACATAAAAGGTATGGTTATCACACCAAGCAATATTAATATGATAAACTTTTTCATACTAGTTTGTGTTTAACTGATTACGATAGTCAATAATAGCTTGATCAAAAGCTGTTTTTGCTTGATTCCAATGGAAGTTTGCACGTACATTAAGATTCTCTTTTACATCAGCATAAGCAATTGTGCCTTCGATAATGCCATTCATAATAGCACCCATGTTACTAGACTCATCAAAAGCACCATTTGCTCTTGAATTCCAATATCCAGGGGTGGTTTTCCAAAGTGACTCTCTAATAAAGAATTGATGATTTTCAACAATCTTTCTAAATTCTGTCATTGTTGGATATAATTCAAAATATGCTTCAATCAGTTCAGGATCTTGTGTGAATGGTGCAAAGTTAATTGCTCCAGAAATCGGATCTGCTTGCGTAATTTCAATACGTTTTTTGAAACCTTCAACACCAAAACTCATCCATTTAGCTAATTCATATGCTAAATCACGGTTTTTTGTACCACGTGCAACACCTACATGGTCTAAGATTACTGGAATCTTATGTGTACCATCCACACTTGGTGTACCGATAAAGTCGATGTCGTGGTTATATAATGGGTGGTTTTGATCACGTGTATATGCAACCCAGTCTCTAATGTTGTAACTTGCTTCCCAACGCACAGATTGTTTACCAACTAACCATGGATCTGTTGTACCGTATTGCGCACTTCTTTCATCATTATCCATGTTGTTTAAAATATACTTAAAGTTTGCATTTGTAGAAATATACCCTTTTTGACGATTTAATGCGTCCTCAAATGCACTTGAATTTAAGTGATAACCATCTGTTTCATTAAATGTAAACCAGTCTAGCGTATCATCTAGTTGTGATGGTAACCATTCAATAAATGTGTTAACACCATCAATACCTGCAACCCCAGCACCTTCACCTGCAAAATCATAGAATGAATTTGCACGTGCAGCAGCCATTAAATCATCTAATGATATACCATATTCAATTGGTTGGCTATTACTAATATTTTGATATACTGTACGGTTAATAAAGTAACCAAAATAGTACATTGCTTGAGGTAGTGCAAATAAGAACTCTTCGAATTTTGCATCATTTGCAATGTCCGTTGGTACTAATGCAAAATCTGCATCATCTTCAACTAAATCTGCAACATCATCTAACCAGCCTTGAACAATCCATGTTGTAATATCTGCAACTTGGAAAACATCTGGTAAGTTACCTGTGGATGCTCTTGTTGAGAAAAAGTCAAACCAAGTGGTATCAGATTCTGTACCGTCTTCATTGATTTGTATTGGTCTTGGTATCACTTCAATACGAACCTCAGGATGCATTTCTTGGAATGCTGCAATCATTTGACGTTCGATATTGTTTTGCTCTACTGTGCCTAAATTCCATCCTGCATAAGTTAGTACTGGACGATCATCTGCTTCTCCACATGCAACCAGTGCAAGTGAAACCAGTACCGTTACGATTAATAAATAAATCTTTTTCATTGTAATCCTCCTTAGCGTTTGAATCTTTTTAAAAAATCTTTTGTTTTGTTACTTAACTTAATTCAATTTGTATATCATCAACAAACTTATCAAACAATGTCTTATAAATACCTACACCACTTGCACGATATGGATTATCAGTTATTGTTCTAACAAATTCTGGATATAATTTACCGTTTACCCTCACATTTGTTATTTCGGTTTTAAAGTTATACTTAACTGTTATTGTTCTACCAAGTTGCTTAAATGTTGTTTGCATACCTTTGAGTTCATCTGGAATGACTGGGTCTAAAATTAATTGATCATTCGTGAAACGTATACCCATGACATTACCTATAAGCTGGTTTATATAAATACCTGGACCTGATGAATAAAGTCTCCAACCAGCTTTCACTTCAACTGCCCCAGCTTTTACATCCTTAAACTTTTCTTTTGCTTGATATCTATCTAAAAATGCAGCATCAGAAGATGAAAAGTATGTATTTGCTTGTCTAATTTGTGCGTTTCTTACATGTTGTTTGATATTGATTGGATTAATTTTAAAGATTGCTTCATATGCATCTTTTGCATAACCTAACTTAGCCATGGCTTCAATATATCTAATATGTGCGTGTACATACATAATACCTATTTCACGACCCACATTCGATGCAGTTTCACCACGTTGGAAGTATGTTTGTTCGCCACCTTTATAGGTAACAAACGTATCCATTAGTCTTACACCATCTGGATGTTTTAAATTACTTTCTATTAATTGATAATGTCTTTGTGCTTGTTCTAAATCAATCATTTCAGAAATAATACTACGGGTTAATGGTAAGAGTCTATATTTTAAACCAGTATTCTTATCTCTTGGATGTAGTAAATA
>CAZRKJ010000006.1:0-23855 GCA_964600775.1 uncultured Acholeplasma sp. | reverse complement strand
TGTCAATAGCGATTTGAAAATGTTGTTTTATGGCGGAATGAAAATGTTGTTTTATGGCGGTTATTAAATGTTAAATAGAAGCCTCGTTGTATGTTGTTTTTGAGGCGCGTTCATTTGAATCAATTTTCCCTTTTAAGCGGTAAGACTTACCGGTTATTTTTATAATTGTTGAATGGTGAACTAATCTATCTAATATAGCAGATGCTATGGTGTTGTCACTAAATGTTTCACCCCATTTTGATAGTGGTATATTGGTTGTTATGATGGTAGATTTTTTTTCATACCTCATTGCGATTAACTGGAAGAATAAATTAGCTCCGATCCTATCAATTGGTAAGTATCCAATTTCGTCAATAATTAGCACTTGTGCTTTGTTATATTGCTTTAAAACAGATTCATGTCTGTTTTCGTGAAATGCTTTGGTTAGTCGATTGATAAGCACGTGACAGTTCACAAAATAAGTTGATCCTTTCTTTGATGATGCTTCAATGCCAATCGATGTAGCTAAATGAGTCTTACCCACACCACTTGTTCCAATGAATAACACATTTTCTTTTTGTTCTACAAACCTTAAACTCATCAAGTCATCAATGACTTGTTTGTCAATACTTGGTTGATATGAAAAGTCAAAATCAGTAATTCTCTTTTCATAAGGAAAATTGGATATTTTTAAGTTTATCTTTGCTGCTCTTTGTGCTCTAAAATGTATTTCTTTGTTGGTTAGTTCTACTAATGTATCCGTGAAACTAATCTCTTTTTTATTTAGTGCGTCTAAATAATGTGGTAAATATTCAATCATTGTATCTAACTTCAGATAAGTTAGATTATCAATGATTTGTTGATATTTCGTATTAGATGGTATCATAGTTTTTCAAGTTATCCTCTGTATATTTTTCTAATTCCGCATCACTTTTATGTTTGAATACATCTGATGCTAGAATTTCTTTATAATCAGTTTCATGATAATTAAATGGATTTTTTGTTATTTTGTGAGTTCTAATTAATACTTTGTTATAATAAATATGTAATATATCATTTAGAATCTCTAAAGAGACGATTTTGGTGATATATCTAATTGGAACTGAGTATTTCATACCGCCATAGACTATCATTGATTCCTTACTTACTTTTCTAGTAATAAGTAGTTCTTGATATCCGTGGATAATCTCTTGTGGTGGGAGTGGGTTAAAATACTCTTTTTCTTTTAATAATAAATCATAGGGTGTCCGTTTAGTGGCTTGTGAGGGCTCACTATTAATATCTATTTTAAATTGTTGAATCAATTCATAAATATCCTCAGGACCATCAATTTCATAATCATATGCCCGTAATCTTTCTGTGAGTCTGGCTAGTGACTCTACCTTACCCTTTGTTTGTGGACGATACGGTCTACAAGCGATTGGTGTGAAATTCATATCTTTACTAAAGTGGTAGAACCGTTCATTAAATACCACATGGCTATACTGGGTTTTTGCTCTATCAACGACGGTCTTCATATTGTCAAACCATATTTCTTGTGGTACCCCTTTTAACTCTTCAAATCCTCTTGCCATACATTCAAATAATGCTTTTTGATCACGGCTAATCGTCGCTTCTACAAATTTATATCTGGAATATCCTAACACCATTAAAAAGATGTTGAATATTATCTTTTCACCAGTTTTTGTATGCAGTGTGAAATCTTCCTTCCAGTCTACTTGAGCAGATAAGCCCGGACTTGTTTCAACACGGATTGTAGCTTTTGAAGTCTTATCATCCTTAATCGTTTTGCAGTATGATTTTAGGATTGTGTATTTGCCTTCATACCCTTTTTCTTTGATGAAATAATATATGCCTGTCACCGTAACACCAAGGTCTAGTTTAGTTTCTATAATTTCTTTATATGCATCTAATTTACTGACCTTTATTTGTTTTTTCCTTGTTTGTGTACCTCCTTCATAATATCTTTTGACTGTTCTAGGATCACAGTTAAATCTTCGTGATATTTCACTATAATTCGGTTTGATATCATCCATTCTAAACATGCTCACTTTCTCATATATGTCTTTTCTCATCTATTTGTATACATTCCTTTTTTATTTTAAATCTAGTATACAAAAAAATGTAGAATTTACGGCATTTTCATTCCGCCATAATTCTACATTTTAGCACCGCTATTTACACATGTTAAATAAAGACCAAACACTATTCATTATAGGTAGCAATAAATAGTTTATTTCTAACTGTAATGAAGGATATTTTAATGCATCATTTCCCTTCATTCATATATAAACGGTTTTTATATGTAAAAATTTGAGGGGAAACCCTCTTTTTATTTACAAAAATATTAGACACAATAAGGAGCACAACATGAAGTTTAGATCGCTTATGCGCTTAGCAAAAGGACATATATGGGGCTATATTATTTTGGTTATTCTAACCATATTTCATCGTTTCTCATACTCTTATGTACCTTTATTTACACAATATATTATACGTACCCTCTATATTCGATTAGATCCACTGAATCCAAATTTACAATCTGTAAATTTACCTCAGTTTGTAATTGACTTTTTTGATTCTGGAGAAACAATTATTCAAATTGTTTTATTAGCAGCATTAACACTCGTCTTTTTTCAAGCATTTAGATACATGATGATGTATTTTGAATTGAGTTTAAGAGGAAAAATACAAGAAGATATCGCAAGAAACTTAAGAGTCAGATTATATGATCATATTCAAAACCTTAGCTATAAATATCATAACAATTCAGATAGTGGCGACATGATACAGCGCGTGACATCCGATGTTGAAACAACTACCGGTTTTGTTGTACTACAATTTATGCAACTCATTGGGCTTGTAGCATCACTATTTAGTGGAGTTTTTCAGATGTATCACATTAATACAACCATCATGTGGGTGTGTTTAGCAGTTATTCCAATTTATGCAATTTCTTCAATATTCTACTTTGTTAAGATCGAAAAAGTTTTTGAAAAAGTAGAAAAAGATGAATCAGAGATGATGACAGTTATTCAAGAAAATGTCAGTGCATCCAAAGTTGTCAAAGCATTTGCAAATGAACCATTTGAAATAGAAAAAATGGAAGTTAAAAACCGACAATTTACCAATAGTAATATTAGAGCAAATAAGATTGTTGCTATATATTGGGGTAGTATGGATTTTATATCTATGTCACAGTATGCACTTGTTACAATTTTAGCCATCATCTTTGTACGTCAAGGTACGATGGATGGTGCAAGTTTTGCTGCATCACTTATGTTAATTGGTTTACTCGTTTGGCCAATTCGTGGTTTAGGACGCCTAATTAATGAATTTACAAAAGCATTTGTTGCTATTGGTCGTATCAATCATATATTTGAACAAAAGACCGAATATGAAGAAGATGGTACTTTAGAACCTGTAATTAATGGTCATATTGTATTTAAAAATGTGAGTTTTAAATTTGAAGATGATAACAACTACTTATTAAAAAATATTTCATTTGAAATTAATAAAGGTGATACGGTTGCTTTAATTGGTAAAACCGGTAGTGGAAAAACAACAGTGATTAATCTACTCATGCGTATGTATAATTATGAAGGTTCAATATTAATTGATGGAGTAGAATTAAGTTCAATCAAAAAGCAACACATGCGCCGTTCAATTGGTGCAGTATTGCAAGACCCATTCTTATACTCTAGATCGGTTTATGAGAATATATCGATTACTAATAAAATGGCAAGTAAAGATAAAATTATAGCTGCTGCACAAACAGCAGCACTACAAAGTGATATACATACGTTTAAAAATGGTTATGAAACAATGGTTGGTGAAAAAGGAACGACTTTATCAGGTGGTCAAAAACAAAGAGTTGCGATTGCACGTGTACTAGTTAGCGAAAAGCCAATTTTAATTTTTGATGATGCATTATCAGCTGTTGATAACAAAACAGATATGATGATACGTCAAGCTTTAGGTGAGAAAACCAATCAATCAACCAATATTATCATTACACACCGTATTACAACAGCAAAAGAAGCAAACAAAATTATTGTAATTAATAATGGTGAAATTGAAGATATTGGTACACATAAAGAACTTGCTAACAAAGAAGGACTTTATAAAAAACTATGGGGTATTCAAGGTAAACTGGAACAAGAATTCCTAGACCTCGTTGAGGAGGGTGTTTAAACATGGAACATCATGAAATAGAAAATGAAATAAAAAAAGTATCTTTCCCTGTTTGGGGTAAGTTACTCAAAATTATATTAAGAGATAAAAGAAGTTTTATTATAATGATTGCGATGGGGGTATTTGTTGCCCTACTAGATGCACTTACTGTTGTGGTACAGCAGTATGCACTAGATAGTTTTATTGAAAAAGGAGATTACACATATTTTAATCTCTATACGGCCGCTAACTTTTTAATCGCCTTAGGCTTTGGTATTGGCGTTTGGGGATTTATTTATCAAGGTGGTAAGTTAGAAGCAAGTGTAAACTACACATTAAGAAAAGAAGCATTTAAGACCTTACAAAGATTACCGTTTGCTTATTATGACCAAACCCCACAGGGTTGGATTATGGCACGTATGACAAGTGACTCTAAACGGCTTGCTAACATCATTTCATGGGGTATAGTAGATGTTGTTTGGTCGGCACTTATTATGATATTTACATTGGTCATTCTTTATTTATATAGATGGGAATTAGCCATCATTGTTACACTAGCCATTCCATTTATGTTCTTAGTCACTATGTTTTTTAGAACACGTGTTTTAAAAAGACACAGACAAGCAAGGTTTTATAATTCAGAGATCACTGCGAAGTATTCAGAAAGTTTCCACGGTGCTAAGACGTCTAAATCACTGGTAATAGAATCAGAGAACTTAGAAGAATTTAAATCAACAACAAATAAAATGTACCGCTCAAGCATTAAAGCTGTAAGCTTATCTGCAATGTATTCAGCTGTATTATTACTTGCTTGTTACATCTTTGTTGCAATTGTAATGTATACGGGTACAACATTTACTATAAGTGGTGCAGTTACAATTGGCGTGCTCTATTTATTTATCCGTGCAACCATTAGTTTCTTTGACCCGATTATTAACTTATCAAACTTTATTTCTCAACTGCAACAAGCACAAGCTAGTGCAGAACGTATTATAGAACTTATAATGACTGAGTCAAAAATTAAAGATACTGATGATGTTGTAGAGACCTATGGGGACTGGTTTGACAAGAAAAAAGATAACTGGGAACCACTTAAAGGTGATATAGAATTTAAAGATGTTACATTCTACTATAATGAAAATGAAACGATCTTAAAAGATTTCAATTTAAAGATAAAAGCGGGTATGAGTGTTGCCCTGGTTGGACATACCGGTAGTGGAAAGACAACAATTGTGAATCTAACCTCGAGATTTTATGAACCAGTTTCAGGTCAAATTTTATTAGATGGTAAAGATTATCGTACAAGAAGTATTTCATGGTTACATGAAAAATTAGGGTATGTGCTACAATCACCTCATTTGTTTTCTACAAATATTTTAGAAAACATACGATATGGTCGATTAGATGCAACGGATGATGAAGTTATTGAGGCAAGTAAAGCCATCGGATTACATCCGTTTGTTGAACAGTTAGAAAAAGGGTATGACACACATGTTGGTGAAGGTGGTGGTTTGCTTTCGATGGGGCAAAAACAATTAATTTCATTTGCTCGTGCGATTCTTGCTAAACCAAGTATCTTGATCTTAGATGAGGCAACCTCATCGATTGACAGTGAAGCTGAAAGTTTAATCCAAGATGCAACTAAAAAGTTATTAAAAGATCGTACAAGTTTAATTGTTGCACACAGATTATCTACTATTGTAGACTCTGATTTAATTGTAATGCTTGATCAAGGTATCATTACAGAACAAGGTACACATCAAGAGTTATTATCCAAACGTGGCGCTTATTATGAACTTTATAGAAATCAATTTTTAGAAGAGAAATCTAAGGTTTATGAAAGTGAAATGAATAAGTTATAAAATAAAAGTTAAAATACAGCATCTTACCTACTATGATATAGAGGTGATAAGATGCTGTTTTTTATTAATTTATTAATGAATGTTGCAATTATTTGGTCAAATGACATTGTTAAAATACCTGTAGGTGACAACTTAGAAAACTATAAATACTTACCTGAAGCAAAACTTTACATCGATGATAAAGAAGTTATTGATAGACAAATGTATTATGAATATGAAATACATTATACGAGTTTTAATGTCATTCGAACACATATCATAGGTACATATAGTGTTTGGTACCGTGCACACTTTCCAACCTTAGGGTTTGAAAGTGATGTTCAAATACAATTTACAGTCTATGATCATATTGCACCAACAATTAGTGCAAAAAAAGATATCTATTTGGATGTAGGTACGAAGTCTATCGACTATAAGACACTTACTCATTATTCAGATAATTATGATGTACAAAAAGATTTAGTGTTAACTATATATGCTGCACAAGTTAATTTAAATCAAGTTGGACGTTATCAAGTTACATATGTTGTTATGGATAAAGCAATGAATGAATCGACATTTATCCAAAACGTTTATGTAATCGATCAAGTTGAACCAATAATTAAACAAAAAAATCAAGTTCAAATACTGGTTGGAGAAACCTTAAATTTAGATAAGTTTTTTACCTTTAGTGATAATTATGATCAAACCCTTCAAATCACACTAGATGACAAGTTTGTAAACTATGGATTTCCAGGTGTTTACCCAATTACAGTTTATGCTAAAGATCAGTCAGATAATCAGACAAGTGTGACTGTGAATTTAACTATTACCGATCAAGAAGCACCTAAGATTATTTTAAAGACGAACCAACTAGAAGTGGGATATCAAAGTATACATACAGAAGATGATTTTAGAGCTTTGATATTAAGTGTTCTTGATAACATTGATGTGTTATCAATATTAGATGTTGAAATCATTAGTTATTTAGATACAAATTACTTAGGTAAACAAGAAGTAATATATCAAATTAGTGATTCGAGCGGTTTGGTTGGTGAAACAAAACTAGCTGTAACAGTAAAGGACATAAAACCGCCTGAGATAGCACTATTAGAAAGTATTATTGTTGATGTACATGCGTTAGAACCATATGTTTTTGATTACCTACTGATTACAGATGATTATGATACATTAAACGATTTAACAATTACAAAAACAGGTAGTGTCACAATGTCTAAAATAGGTGCATACCGAATCATCATCAAAGCAGTAGACCGTGCAAAAAACACAACAGAATTTCCTGTAGTTATTGAAGTTGTAGACCGTATACCACCATCACTTGAGGTTATAAGTATGTGGGTTATTGATGATTTTAAAAGACCAGACTATATATCAATGATTATAACTGCAGATAACTATGATAAAGATGTCATAGTCATTATTGATGATTTACATATAAATTATAGTGAAATTGGCATACATGAGGTATATGTCACTGCACGTGATATATCAGGTAATGAAACAACAAAGATGATGATTATAGAGGTTAAAGACTTAAGTTATCCAGAAATAATACTTTCGACACAACAAGCATATATTGCTTATGGCATAGATCATATTAATTATTTAGATTATGTTGAAAATGTACATGACAGTTATGATAAAAATTTAACGATTAATGATGTTGAAGTTGATTCAACGATTGACTTTAGTAGCATTGGTTTATATCAAGTGATTTTTAAACTTAAAGATCAATCCGGTAACGAAGGTCAAGCAATGCTATATATTTATTTAAATGATTATGAAAAACCAATGATAGAAGCAACGCATATAAGTGTATTACAAAATACACAGGTAAATCTTTTAAATTATGCAACAGCACATGATAATTATGATGGCGATATTTCACATTTGATTAAGATGAATCCTGCATTTATACCGATGCACCAAGTTGGATTTTATGAACTAACTTTTTATGTACATGATAGTTCAGGTAATTATGCAGAAACTAAAGTGTTATTAACAATTGAAAAAGCACAGACTATATTCGATCATATTTATTACGTTCTAGGTGGTATAGTCATTGTGGGTGGTCTTGTGATTTATTACATATATGCCAAAAAACGTGAAAAACTATAGTATCTTTAGTATAATAATATAAGAACAAAATATTATTGAAATGAGTGTGTTTTATGGCAATCTTAGTTGTATATTGGTCAGGGACCGGTAACACGGAAGTTATGGCTCAAAATATTTATGATGGCATCATATCAGCAGGTGTTGAAGCCGAATTAAAACAAATTGATGATGTCTTAGTAGATGATATCTTAAATTATGAGAAAGTCTGCATCGGTTGTCCATCAATGGGGATAGAAGAATTAGAACCTGAAGAGTTTTTACCATGGTATGATGAGGTTGAACCAATATTAGGTGATAAACCACTATTACTTTTTGGCTCATATGGCTGGGGTGAAGGTGAGTGGATGGACTACTGGGAAGAGCGTGTACAAGCATTAAGTTTAAACTTATTTGAAAAAGGTATTAAAATTGCATCTATGCCTTCGAGTAAAGAATCAGAAGAAATAAAACAGATTGCTAAAAGGTTTGCTGAAAGCTAAAAGGATAAATATCCTTTTTTGCTATTAGTGTATAATAGTTATATGAGGTATGTTTAAGTGATTGGATCATTATATACACAATCTACATATTCAATTTTGAGATCAACCCTTCATTTGGAGGATATTTTTAAACATGCTAAAACAGAAGGGTTTGACTTTGTTGCAATCACAGATGACAATAATTTACATGCACTATATAAGACTTTAGTGTTAAGTAATAAATATCAGATTAAATCAATTATAGGCTTTCAAAAAACTTTTGAAATTGAAGGATATCCTGTAGATTTACTTATATATGCTAAAGATGATGTCATGCTAGAATCATTAATTGAATTGGCAAGTATGACTTCAATTAATCCAAATATTTCATTAAGTGATGCTGCTGATTTACTTAAAAAATTAATTGTTGTAGTACCAACAACACAACATTTTATACATCAAAATATTCAAAATATTGATGTCATATCATTCGTTACACATTCGATTAAAAACAATACTAAAGCGCTTTATATAGGTATTTCAAATTTTACTGCATTTGAAAAAGATGTCATAGTACCAACTATAATGCCACTAATTAAAGGCATAGGTATTAAACCCTTACCAACCTACTTATCTACCTATACATCCAAAGATAAGTATATGACCTATGACATCCTTAATAAAATTAAAGATTCTAACTATAAAGCATTAGATCAACCAATGCATATGCTAACAAAAGGTCAATTGCTTGCACAATATAAAAACTATCCAGAAGTATTTAAAAATGTTTTTGATTTATTTGGTCAAGTAAGTTACACCTATTTAGACCAAATGCAAGAACTACCAACCTATCCAACCAAAGATAATTTGGATAGTAAAACATATATTAAATTATTGGCACATGCAGGCCTTAAAAAAAGATTAGAAAACAGCGGTATAAAAGTGAATCAAACTTACATGGAACGGATAAATCATGAACTGAATGTTATTGATCAAATGGGCTATAATGATTATTTTTTAATAGTTTATGATTTTGTTAGGTTTGCTAAAACAAATGATATATTAGTTGGTCCTGGACGTGGGAGTGCAGCCGGTAGTTTGGTTGCATACTGTTTAGGGATTACAGAAGTTGATCCAATACCGTTTGATTTATTATTTGAAAGATTTTTAAATATAGATAGAAAATCAATGCCGGATATTGATTTAGACTTTCCGGATATTAAAAGGGACAAAGTTATTGATTATGTCAAAAATAAGTATGGACAAAATCATGTGGTTACGATGACGACTTTCACTAATTTGACAACTAAAACATCGATGCGAGATATTGCAAGACAAATGAATTTAAGTCAAGAGCGTATCAATGCAATTATTGCAAGTCACACAAAAGGCATTTTAGATGAGACAGATAGAGAAGCTCAAAGTTTAATTGAGGTTGCACAAACGATTGAAGGTATTCCAAGACAAACAGGAACGCACCCTGCAGGTATTGTGTTATCCAAACAGAATTTAACGAGACAAATACCTTTAATGACTGGACCAAAAGATATTTTACAGTCACAATTAGAAGCGAGTGATTTAGAGGCTTTAGGGTATTTGAAAATTGATTTTTTGGGTCTTAAAAATCTTACAATGATTGAAGATATATTAACTTTAGAAGACCATAAGTTTAAACTATCAGATATTCCTTTGGATGATGTTAAGACATATGAAACGTTAGCCTTAGCAGATGTAGATGGTGTCTTTCAATTAGAGTCTCAAGGTATGCGTAGCGCTTTAAGAAAGTTAAAGCCAACACAGTTTGAAGATATTGTTGCAATACTTGCACTTTATAGACCTGGACCTATGCAGTTTATTGACACATACATTGAAAGACGTCATGGGGCAGATTATCCTAAAATAGATCGTGCTATGGATGCAATCTTAAAACCTACATACGGTATTATTGTATATCAAGAACAGATTATGAAAATACTTCAAACCTATGCAGGTTATGCATTAAGTGAGGCAGACATTATACGCCGAGCAATTTCTAAAAAAGATCGCAGTATCATTGATAAAGAAAGAAAGCAATTTATTGAACGAGCAAACAAACTTGGTAAGGATGCTACAATTGCTGAAACGATTTACAATCATATTGAAAAGTTTGCTGACTACGGGTTTAATAAAAGTCATAGCGTAGCCTATGCTTATGTAGCGTATTATATGGCTTATTTAAAAACCCATTATTATCAATCATTTAGTTCAATTCTTATGAGTCAAAACACTTCAAATACAGGTTACTTAAAAACTTTAATAGCTGATGCTAGTGCCAAAGGCAATCAGGTGTATCCACCAGATGTTAACCTTTCTAAAACGCAATTTATACCCTATAAAGATGGCATGCTTGCACCACTGACTATTGTTAAAGGTATTGGTATAAATGTTGCCAATAAAATTATTGAATTACAACCATTTAAAAGCTACAGTGAATTTAAAGAAAAAATGAGCTCAGTCATTAACGAAAAAAATATTGAATTGTTAATACATGCAGGAGCTTTAGATAATTTTGGTTTAAATCACAGTTCGCTACTTGAACAAAACAATTTGAGTCAAACCGGTTTTGAAAACTTTTTAGATGATTATCAAAGACCTAAATTAGAGGAGTTGTCATTCAACACCTTAAAAACCAATGAACAAGCAGTATTGGGATTTAATTTGAAGTATTTAAAGGATCAAACCTTAAATGATTTATTCAAAACCTTTAAAATCCAACCAATGGATTTAAAAGCTCAATCAATTATCACCATTGGTTTGATAGAAAATGTTAAAATAATTAGAACCAAAAAAGGTGATGAGATGGCGTTTATTACCTTAAATAACGGCACCATCCTAGATTTAACGTTATTTCCGAATCCATATAAGGCACACAAGGATTTACTAAGTGAAAGTTATATTTATATTGAAGCAACAAAAGATAGTAATCAAACAAAAGAAAACAAATATATTATAAATAAAATTAAGAAAGTGAAGGATTAAAATTCATGCCAAACAAATTATTATTAGAAAAATATGCAAGACTAGCTGTAGTCACAGGGGCTAATGTGCAAAAAGGACAGGTCGTTGTTATAAGAACATCTACAGAAGCTGTAGAGTTAACTAGAGAAGTTACGCGTCAAGCATACATTGCTGGTGCAAAAAAAGTTCACATTATATGGGGCGATGAAATTGCTTCTAAACATGCATATGATTATGCAAGTACCGATGATCTAAAAGATATGCCACAATGGCAAATTGATCAATACCAAGATTTTGTAGATAAAAGCGCTGCATTTATCTCTATTGTGTCACCAATTCCTAATGCTTTAGCAGGTGTAGATAGTCAAAAAATGCAAGCAGTTATGATTGAATCATCTAGATTGTTAAAGTTCTTTAGAGAACATACAATGGGTAATAAATCACAATGGACCATTGTAGCAGCATCTAACCCAAGCTGGGCTAAAAAATTATTCCCAGAACTACAACTAGATGCAGCAATTGAAAAACTTTGGGATGCAATATTTAATGCATGCCGTGTATTAGAAGGTAACGATCCAGTAGCAGATTGGGTTGAGCACAATAAATATTTATCAAGAAACAACAAGTTGTTAAATGATGCAAACTTTAAATCATTACACTTTACAAATAGTTTAGGAACTGATTTAGTTGTTGAATTAATTGAAGACCATGTATGGGCAGGTGGTAGTGAAAAAGCTGGTAACGGGGTTGTATTTAATCCAAACATCCCAACTGAAGAATCATTTACAATGCCATACAAATTTGGAACACAAGGTAGGGTAGTAGCAACTAAACCATTAAATAATGCAGGTCGTATTATTGAGGATTTCTGGTTAGAGTTTAAAGACGGTAAAGTTGTAGATTTTGATGCACGCATAGAAAAAGAAGCGCTACAAAATATATTAGACTTTGATCCAAACTCAAGATACATAGGTGAGATTGCACTAATCGCACACAATTCACCAATCTCAAATACAAATATTTTATTTTTAAATACATTATTTGATGAAAATGCAAGCTGCCATATGGCACTTGGACGTGCATATCCAATGAACGTTAAAAACGGTAACCAAACACCAATTGCAGAATTAGAGAAAAAAGGTTACAACAACTCAATGACACACGTTGACTTTATGTTTGGTTCTGCAGATTTAAAGATCGTTGGAACAAAACAAGATGGTTCTACAGTATTACTCTTTGAAAACGGCAATTTTGTTATTTAACACATAATGATTTTAAATAGAAGCATAAGGTTTGAATATATTTCGATTTCGTAATAATATAGATGGGATGAATAAAACGAAAAAGGAGAAACACGAAATATGTCATTAAAAATAGGTATAGTTATTGCTTCTGTTAGAGAAGGTAGAAAAGGCAAAGTTGTTGCTGATTGGGTTTTAGAAAGCGGCAAAAAAAGAAACTTTTCAGATGTTGAATTTGAATTAGTAGATTTAAAATCATTTGATTTACCATTCTTAGGTGCAACACCTACTGAAGCACAAGGTGCTGCATTGCAAAACTGGAGTCAAACAATGTCATCATATGATGGCTATATACTGGTTACACCAGAATATAACCACGTTGTACCAGGTGCATTACAAAATGCATTCCAATTCTTAGGTAAGGAAGTAAACAATAAAGCACTTGCTTTTGTTGGTTATGGTTTCCTAGGCGCTGCTAGAGGTATTGTAGGGTTTAGAGCACATCTTGCATATCAACAGATTGCTATGGTACAACAACAAATAAACATTTCATTTAATACGGATTTTACAAATCCAATGACACCGGAACAAAAGTTTACACCTGGTGCATGGCATGAGGGTGAATTAGATGCGTTATTTACACAACTAATTGGTTGGTCAAAAGCACTACGCGCATTACGTAACGGAGAAATTAAGTAATATAAAAAAAGTCGCAAAATTATTGCGGCTTTTTCATTTTCCTATGTTCTAAAAACAATACAAGTTGGTTCGGGTACAGTTAATGTCTTTAAGAATTTTAATGCACCTGTTTCTTGATTACGTTCAAATATTGCAACATTATTCGATTGCATGTTACCAACCACTATGTGTGATTCATCTAAAGAAATATTGAAATCTCTTGGATGTTTACCGTTGGTATTATAAATACGCTTTAACTTTAAACCGCCATCATCTAGTACTTCAAAGTGCGTAAGTGCATCAAATCCACGATTAGATACATATAAGTGTTTACCGTTTTCTGTCATACGGATTGCGGCACCAGTAATACCTTGGAAGTTTTTATCAAGTGTCTTATATTTCTTTAGAAACTCAAGTTTTTCGTTAAAGACATAAACTTCACGTGAGTATTCTGTTAAGCAATATACATAACCTATTTCAGAAACAACTAAATGTCTTGGCCCAACACCTTTATGTAAGGTTAAATCTTTTTTAGGTACAAGTTTTAATTTATCATCGATCGAATAGGTAAATATTGTATCTAAACCTAAATCACATACAAATAATGTTTGACTTTTACTATCATAGAGTGCTTGGTGTGCATGAGAACCTGTCGGGTAAATGATTGATTGAATTTTTTTTGTTAACGAGCCATCAAATTTATAACTAGAGATTTGTCCTGCATGGTAGTTTGCTGTAAAAATCATTTCCAAGGTTGGTTCATAGAATATATGGCAAGGACTATTGTATTCAGAATGATCCTCGTAAATTAAAGTATCTCCTTGATATATTTCTATGCCACCGTGTGCTACAGTTAATAAATAGTCATCTTGGATTGTAAAATAGGTAGGGTTAAATAGCTTTTTATGTAATGTCACTTTCTCATCTTCTACAAGATAGAGACCTTCGGACGTAGTGCGTGTATAAGTTCCAACTAAAAATTTCATAATTATCCTCAACTTTCATTCACTATTATATCATGTTATACCTTTTGGATGAACAGCATAAAGTTTGGAATTAAAACTAAAATACTTTGATGTTAAAACTTTTAAGTTATTTAATTAGTAGACATATATTTTTTTATGATATAATGTATTGGTATAAAATAGGAAAACTGTAGGAGGTTTTTAATATGGATATTTTTGATAAAGTCAAAGGACTTATCGTTGACGAACTAGCAGTAGATGCGGCTTTAGTCAATCCAGATGCGAGATTAGTAGAGGATTTAGGCGCAGACTCAATCGACGCTGTAGAGTTAATCATGACTGTAGAAGATGCATTTTCTATTGAAATTTCTGATGAAGTTCTACAAAATATTAAAACTGTGAATGATTTGGTTACATATATCAAAGACAATCAATAGTAGAAATTATCTCCTCGGTTGAGGAGATTTTTTTTGCATTGAAAATAGGGCTATTATTGTATATAATAGAGTGTATGAGTGAGGATTAAAAACATGCAAAAATATGATCATAAGAAAATAGAAACCAAATGGCAAAAACATTGGTTAGATAATAAATTATTTAAAACTAAAACAGATAGATTTCATCCGAAATACTATGTTTTAGATATGTTTCCATATCCTTCCGCATCTGGATTACATGTAGGACATATTGAGGGGTATACGGCAACGGATATTGTATCTAGATTTAAGCGTATGCAAGGATACAATGTATTACACCCAATGGGATGGGATGCATTTGGTTTACCATCCGAACAGTATGCACTTGCAACCGGTAAAGACCCTAAATCATTTACTTATCAAAATATAAGTAATTTTAAACGTCAAATTATTGAAATGGGTAAAGGTGTTGATTGGGATAAAGAGCTTGCAACTACAGACCCTGAATATTTTAAGTGGACCCAGTGGATTTTTAAACGTTTATATGAAAAAGGACTTGCTGTTTTAAAAGATGTTGAGGTTAATTGGTGCGAAGGGTTAGGTACCGTATTAGCAAACGATGAAATTGAGATTGTTAATGGACAAATGGTTTCTGAACGTGGGCATTACCCAGTTATTAAGAAGCCAATGCGTCAATGGGTTTTAAGAATTACAGCATATGCGGATAGATTGTTAGATGATTTAGCTTTAGTTGATTGGCCAGAGAACCTAAAAGAGATGCAACGTAATTGGATTGGCAAATCTAGTGGCGCTGTCATCAATTTTGAAGTTGTTGGCTCTGACCTATCTTTTGAAATATTTACAACCAGACCAGATACATTATATGGTGTAACATACTGTGTTTTAGCACCAGAACATCCACTAGTTAGTCAAATAATGACTGCTGATGAATCTGGGGCTGTATTAAGTTATATTGAAAAATCTAAAATGAAATCCGATTTAGATCGTATTGCAGACAAATCTAAGACAGGCGTATTTACTGGTGCCTTTGCTAGACATCCTCTAACCAATCAATTGATTCCTATTTGGATTGGAGATTATGTACTACCAAATTACGGTATGGGTGCTGTTATGGCGGTGCCTGCGCATGATGAACGTGATTATGAATTTGCTATGCAATATGGTTTAAACATTATTGAAGTTATTAAAGGTGGAAGTGAAGGTGCATATACAGGCGATGGTATACATCATCACTCAGGCATCATTGATGGCTTATATAATGATGAAGCTATCGAAAAAATTATTAAACATTTAGAAGACCGTAAAAAAGGATATAGACATTTTACTTATAAATTAAGAGATTGGGTATTTAGTCGTCAACGCTATTGGGGCGAACCGTTCCCTGTCATTTATGATGCTGATGGTAATATTCATTTACTAGAGGATGATCAATTACCTTTAGAACTACCTTATCTAGAATTTATTAGACCAAGTGGTACAGGTGAATCTCCACTGGCTAATGCTCATGATTGGTTATATGTAGATATAAATGGTAAAAAAGGCAGACGTGATACCAATACAATGCCACAGTTAGCCGGTTCTAGCTGGTATTATATCGGCTATATTTTAAAATCTAACTTAGGCTATATTCCACTAGATTCTAAAGAAGCAAAAGCAATTCTTGATCAATTCCTACCAGTTGATTTATATGTGGGTGGTACAGAACATGCTGTTGGGCATTTACTTTATGCAAGATTCTGGCATAAGTTCTTCTATGATTTAGGTTTTGTAAGTTCTAAAGAACCATTTATGAAATTAGTCAATCAAGGTATGATCTTAGGTGAAGATCATTCTAAGATGAGTAAATCTAAAGGCAATAGTGTTTCACCAGATGAGTTTATTGAAACACATGGTGCAGATAGTCTTAGATTGTTTGAAATGTTTATGGGACCTTTAGAAGCTGAAAAGCCTTGGAGTAATGAAGGCTTAGATGGTGCAAGAAGATTCCTTGACCGTGTATGGCGTATGTTTGATTTTGAAATCAAAAATCAAGCCATTGATGAACTTCAAACAGTTTATCACCAAACCATAAAAAAAGTTACAGAAGATTATGAAAAGTTAGCATTTAATACTGCAATTTCACAAATGATGATTTTTGTTAATGAAGTTTATAAAGTTAAATCGATTGGGTTACAACAGGCTAGAGGCTTCTTAAAACTATTAAATCCAATTGCACCACATTTAACAGAAGAGATTAACGAAACAATCTTAAACCAACATGAGGACTTGCTATATTCAGAGTGGCCAAAGCATGATGAAAAGTATTTAATTGAAACCGAAGTAGAGGTTGCTATTCAAGTTAATGGTAAACTACGTGGGCGTATAAATGTTAAAAAAGATATGGTAGAATCAGATCTTAAAGCATTAGCACTTGCGCATGAAAATGTGTTAAGACATATTGAAGGCTTAAATGTTTTAAAAGTAATTGTTATTCCAAATAAGATTGTTAATATCGTCGTAAGATAATATATGGGTGCACCTTTAAATAAGGTGCACTTTTGTATATAAAAATAGATGAACACCAATAAGTGTTCATCTATGTGTACTGATAAAAGTAAATGATGGGTGCATCTTTTTTTGTGAAGTGCGGTAACCTTAATACATCATATTTAATCTCTGATTTATCCAAGAATGATTGTATAGCTACTTGTTCAATGATACCTTCTGTATGTCCTGGATAAGCAACAATTAATATGAAACCTTTTTGTTTTTTATGTAGACTTTTTAATGTTTGGATAGTAGTTATATGATTGGTAGTAATTTGTTTATCACCTTTTGGTAGATAACCTAAATTAAAGATTACACCATCATAGTTATCAATCAGTTTTGTTATATGCTCATGACTAGTATGATGATATTGTATATTTGTATGATCTTTATTTAAAGCTTTGGTGTTTTCAATTGCAGATATTTGAATATCAAATGCGTGGACGACTTTAACTTTAGGTGCTATAAAAAACGTATCATGTCCATTGCCACATGTAGCATCAACAATGATTTGATCTTTATTTAAATGTTTAGATAATAAGTCATGGGCAATATCAATTATGTTTATTTTGTTCATAGTAAGCACCTTGGAATAGGTTTAATTTTCTTAAACGTTTATCAATCTCATTAGATACTACAAATTTTCTTTTAGTCCACATAGGTGCAATTAACATTTCTTCTGGTGCATCACCGGTTACACGATGTACGATAATGTCTGGCCTTAACCATAGGAGTTGGTCGGTTGTAATATCAACATATTCTTCTAAAGTTAGAAGTGGCCAAGGGTTCTTAATATATTCATGGCCCATTTTAGTTTTTTCCATGAGGTGTAGCATATGGATTTTAATACCTTGAATCGGTAATGTATTTAAGTGTTTTACGGTTTGAAGCATCATTTCTTTATCTTCAGTAGGTAAGCCGTTGATAATATGTACAACGACCTCGATACCTCTTTTATGAACTCTTAATACAGCATCATCAAAAGTTTTCAAATCGTGGGCACGATTAATCAAGTCACTTGTAGACTGATGTATTGTTTGAAGGCCTAGTTCTAATTGAACAGGCACCCTAGTATTTAATTCTGCTAAGTAGTCTAAAACATCATCTGGTAGTGAATCTGGTCTTGTACCTAAAGATAGCATCACGATCTTAGGATCTAGAGTGATTGCTTCCTCATAAATTTCTTTTAATCTAGGTAAAGGCGCATGTGTGTTGGTGTTTGCTTGAAAGTATGCAATGTATAAACCATCTTTCCATTTTTTGTGCATTTGTTGTTTAATGGTCTCAAACTGCACTTTAAGGCTATCACGCTTATCACCTGCAAAATCACCAGAACCCATCCAAGAACAAAAAGTACAGCCGCCTGAAGCGACAGTTCCATCAATATTGGGGCATGTAAAACCGCCATTTAAAGCCACTTTAAAGACTTTTTGGTTATAGGTTTTACGATAATAATTATTTAATGTATTATAATGTTTTTCTTTTGTAAGTAAGTTCATAGTTTCACCAATTTAATTTTATCATATCTACTTGATTATGTTATAATAATTTTAAAGGAAGTAGGACAATATGTACCAAAGATTTAAACGTGGATTATTTATACCAAGTGAATTAGCAATCTACTTAAATGACACATGGCTAAAGGTATGGGTTTACTTTTTTTTATTGGTTACAATAGCATCCTTACCATTTCTAATGGTATCTTATGGAAGTTATGGGTTTAGTAATGCTGAAAAGATTGCTATTAAAGATAGCTATGTGACAACATTAAGTGGTTCGCATCAAATTGTTGATGGTGAGCTATTTATAGCATCTGAAAATTTAGGGAATGCTAGATTTTTAAGGTTAGACATATATACAATCGGTATTGTTAATACACCAACCTCACCTGAGTATCAGGGTATACGCATGATCTTTACAAGTAATGGTATTCGTTTGTCAACGCTGCAAGTTCCAAATAGACTATATAGTTATAGTGAACTTGGTATTGAAAACTTTGATTTTAGCAATTATTCAACTCAAAACATTGATCAACTAATTCGTGCACTTGATATAATTGTAAAAGATCATCATGTAACTACAAAGGTATATCAAACATTTTTAATTTTAGGTTCAACGTTTATTGAACTTATGTTCTTTGTTTTAATTTCTGCAGCATTTGCTAAGCAGATGATGCCATTTAATTTAAAATTTAAAATTGCGGTTTATGTTTTAACGGTATATGTTATTACGAGTTTATTTGCATTAATTTTAAACACGGGCATATTTATTTTTATTGGAATCATTTTAATGATGATTTATATGCGCTTGGCTTTTTCCAAGCTAAATATCATATAGGAGATAGGCAATGTCGAACAAATTTGATTTATTCTTGCAACAAGCACAATTGAATACACCTCCATTATCAAATGCAACACTAAACTTTGTAAAGGTGTTGGTTGGTAGAAAGACTTTAATATTTGATATTACATTTGATTACCTTATGTCAGCAAGTGAATTATCACTATTTGTTAATCAACTACAAACATTCTTTTTTAAGAAAGGTGTAGTATCTCAAATTGATTATCAATTTTCTTTTAAAGATATAGATTTGACAAGCCAATATAAAGCATTTTATGAAACGTTAATCCATAAAGCATCAGAGATTTTTTCTCCGGTATTAGTATTTAAAAATTATGCTGTTGAATTCGAAAACAACACATACTTTATCCTGATAGAAAAAGATAGTCGCGGTTTAAAGAAATATTTACCAAATTTAGAACAGTACTTTAAGAAACATGGTTTAAATGTAACATTTGAGTTAAGAATTAATGAAAGTCTCACCCCTGTTGCAGAACAGGTTCGTCAAACAATTGAAACACAATTAGAAAATATGGAACGCCTGGTTAAGACACAAGATGCTGTCATATTAGATAAGAAAACGACCTTTTCTAGAAAATCTAGTCCATCTGCGGTTGCTATTAGTGAAATTCCTAAGAGTGCATATGAACTGGATAAGTATCAAAATGAAAAAGGAGATGCAAACTTCTTAATTGAAGGTGAAGTGTTTAAATCAGAATTGCGTGAACTAAAAAACACCAATCTTTTAATTATGTCCATATTTGACCAAGATGATGCTATAACTGTTAAAAGATTTGTTAGAGCACCTAAAGATATTGCTTTAGCTAAGGAAGTTAAAGTTGGTGACATTGTTCAAGTCTCTGGTCGTGCCGAATATGATACATTCCAAAAAGAAGTTTCAATTATGGCGAGTGCATTTTATCAAATAGAACGCCCTAAAAAATTAGAACGCATAGATAAAGCAAAAGAAAAACGCATTGAGTTTCACATACATACAAAAGCATCACCTATGGATGCAGTTACATCCATTACAGACTATGTGAACACTTTAGAGTCTTGGGGGCATAAGGCATTTGCTATTACAGATCGTAATGGTTTATATGCATACCCAGAGCTACATAAGGCAATAAAAGGTAAAAAAATCAAAGCTATTTATGGTGTACAACTAGATTATATTGATGATGAAAACTTTTGGGTTGCTAAAGATTATCATGAAGATATTTTACTTAAAGAAGCAACATATACAGTTTTTGATATAGAAACCACAGGTTTTTCAACAACTAGAGATAAAGTAATTGAAATTGCAGCATACCGTGTTAAAGGTGGTATGGTTTCTGAACGTTTTGAGATGTTAGTTAATCCAGAAGAACCTTTAAGCGAAACAACCAAACGTATTACAAACATTACTGATGAAATGGTTGAAGGTGCCGATACGATTGAAGTTGTATTACCGAAATTCTTAGCATTTATTAAGGATACTGTTTTGGTTGCACATAATGCATCTTTTGATGTAGGTTTTATATATGAAAAATCTAGACAGCTTGGTTTAGAGCATGAACCATTTGCAGTTATAGATACATTAAATATTGCAAGATATTTTTATAATGATACTGAAAAAGAAAAAAACCATGCAAGATTCTATATGAATGATGCTGGTAACATACCTGATTTAAAAAGATTTAACTTAAAAGCTCTAACTAAATTCTTCAAAGTTGAATTAGAGGCTCATCACCGTGCAATCTATGATGCATATGCAACAGCTGAAATATTTTTAAATATGCTTCAAGATTTTTATAAAGAAGAAATTTATTCTTATTATGAATTACAAGCATCAATTGACCCGAATGAGGTGTGGCGTCATCCAATTCCTAAATATGCAACAGTTTTAGCAACCAACCAAGTTGGGTATAAAAACTTATTTAGACTTGTTTCGGATGCCCTTACTACACACTTTGATGGTGGGCCAAGACTATTAAAATCAACCTTTAATAAATACAAAGAAGGTTTATTGATTGGTAGTGGTACAGAAGGTAGTGAGGTATTTGATGCAGCACTTAATTTAAATGATGATGCGTTAAAAGAAATCATTAGTTTTTATGACTACATTGAAGTTCAGCCTTTAAATGCATACCTACATTTAGAAAAGGATTTAGGTCCATTAGGCAGAGAAGTCATACAAGCAGCAATCAAAAAGATTGTTGAGTTTTCTAAGTTGCAGGGCAAGATTGTTATTGCATCCTCCAATGCACATTATTTAAATCCTGAAGATAAAAAATATCGTGAAATCTACATTCAAACAAAATCTGTTGGTGGTGGTCTACACCCATTAGCAAACTATGAAGTTACACCAGACCAACATTTATTAACGACACAAGAAATGCTTGATGCATTTGCTTTCCTTGATCAAACAACAGCACATGAAATTGTTGTAACAAATACCAATAAATTAAATGAAATGATTGATCCAGTTAGAGCATTTCCAAAAGAATTGTACTCCATAAAAGATGATGCCTTTAAAGATACTTTAGGTATACCATCCATTAAATTACATGTGAAGGATATGGTTTATGGTGAAGCTAAAAAACTTTATGGTGACCCTATTCATCCATATGTATTGCAACGTGTACAAAGAGAATTAAACAATATTATTGATAATCAATTTGCACCAATTTATTTTATATCGCATTTGTTAGTTAAAAAATCCTTAGATGATGGCTATTTAGTAGGTTCTAGAGGGTCTGTTGGTTCATCACTCGTAGCTACCTTAATGAAAATCACTGAAGTGAACCCATTAAGACCACATTATCGTTGTAAAAAGGGTGAATATGCAGTCTTTAAGTTAACGGATGAGGAAATCTATGCACAAGGCGTAGATAAGCAGGATGCACCATTTGTAGAGTTGTTAAAGCATGTACAATCAGGTTATGACCTGCCAAATATGAATTGTCCAATTTGTGGTGAATCAATGCATAAAGATGGTCATGATATTCCGTTTGAAACTTTCCTTGGTTTTGATGGTGATAAAATTCCGGATATTGATTTGAACTTTAGTGGTGATTATCAATCCAAGGCACATGAGTATGTCAGAGAACTTCTAGGTGAAGATTATAGTTTTAGAGCAGGTACAATACAAACGGTTGCTGAACGTAATGCATTTGGTTATGTTAAAGGTTATTTAGAGTACTTAGGTAAAGAAGCACGTAATGCTTATATTGAGCGATTGGCTAAGGGCATTGAAGGTGTTAAACGTTCAACTGGACAACATCCTGGTGGGATTGTTGTTGTACCAAAGGATAAATCTATTTTTGATGTTACACCAATTCAATATCCAGCAGATGATACAAAAAGCACATGGAAGACGACACACTTTGATTATCATGCCTTTGAAGATAACTTACTTAAACTTGATATATTAGGACACGATGATCCAACAATGATTAAATTCTTAATGGACTATGTAAAACAACATCCGGAAGAGTTTCCGTTTGATAATGCACAAGATATTCCTTTAGATGACCCAAACATTTATAAGTTATTTCAATCAACAGATATCATTGGCTTTAAAGAAAAAGATGATGTATATGGTGATATTGCAAGTTATGCAATACCAGAATTTGGTACACCATTTACTAGACAAATGTTACAACAAACCAGACCATCAACCTTTGCCGGGCTGGTTAAGATTTCAGGTCTTTCACATGGTACGGATGTTTGGCTAAAAAACTCACAAGAACTTGTATTAGGTTCAACTCAGTTTGGTAAGATTTCATTTGATGAAATTATTGGTTGTCGTGATGATATTATGGTTGAGTTATCAAACCGTGGTATGAAAGAAGCTAAAGCATTTGAGATTATGGAGTTTGTTCGTAAAGGTAAACCTTCAAGTAATCCGTTAAAGTGGACTGAATACGAAAATGAAATGAAAGCAAGTAAAATTCCGGATTGGTATATTTGGAGTGCTTCACAAATAAAATACATGTTTCCAAAAGCACATGCTACGGCTTATGTCATTATGGCGATGCGTATTGCGTGGTTTAAAGTATATAGTCCATTACTCTTTTATTCAAGCTTCTTTAGTAAA
>CAZRKJ010000005.1:0-26036 GCA_964600775.1 uncultured Acholeplasma sp. | reverse complement strand
GCTTACTTACAACAGCACCAAATATGCGCTACACAATTGATCAGTACTATAAAACATCTAACATGGCTGATATTGTAGTTCAAAAAGTAACACCTTTTACCGATATGGAAATTAATTCACTCCTAAGTGACCCCGATGTTGCAGAAGGTATGCCATACTTCATGATTGATGAACAAATTGAATTTCAAGATAACTATCATATGTCTCGTATCGTTTTACTGGATTTTAATTCAGGTTTACTAGTTAATAAGCTTACCCTGATAGAGGGTAGATTACCAAATGGTAGTAGTGACCATGTTGAAGTTGTTGTGGAGGAAAGTCAAAGTTACTTATTAAACATTCCACTTGGATTTACAACCGTTATTCAAGGTCAAACATTTGAAGTGGTCGGTATCGTAAATCATCCATGGTATTTTGCATATGTACAAGAAATTTCACCATACACTGGTCGACCAATTGAATCGATGATATATGCAGATCAATCCTTTTTAGCTGAACATACTTATACACATGTTGCTATTACTTTAAAAGGTGCTAAAGATTTAAATACATTTAGTGCACAATATGAAACTTTTATAGATGCTAAGTTAGATAGACTGTCACAAAATTTTACAGACTACATATTTACAACAAGATATCAAAACCAAAGTTTTGTTAAGTTTGGATCAGATGTTCAAATTGTTGAGGTTATTGCGGTTATTTTTCCAGCATTTTTCTTTCTTATAACAATCCTTGTTTCTATGTCATCAATGACAAGAATTATTCATGATCAACGTATTCAAATAGGTACACTACGTGCCCTTGGTTATGCTGATAGACTTATCACATTAAAGTATATACTATATGTTTTACTTGCATCAGGTATAGGTGTTTTATTGGGTATAGCCTTGGGTATTTATTCTATACCTGCAATTGCTTATAATGCTTATGTGGCTGCATACAATCTACCACCACTTGAAATAAGTTATCACTACATTTACATTACATTAATCTCAGTAATTATGATTTTATCTGTTGTATCAGTGACATACTTTAGTATAAAAACAGTTTTAAAAGAAAAAACTTCTGAATTACTAAAGCATAAAGCTCCAAAAGCTGGTAAAAAGATATTTCTGGAATATTTTCCATTTATCTGGAACCGTTTAAAGTTTAAATATAAATCTACTTTTAGAAATATATTTAGACAAAAAAGAAATCTATTTTTAATGCTTATAGGAATTGCTGGTTCAACAGCACTTTTACTAGCAGGATTTGGTATTAAGGATGCAGTTGAAATATCAGGTGATCAACAGTTCAATCAAATGTATCAATTTGATATTGAGTTAAGTATTGTACCAAGTGAGTCAAATATTGAGATTCTTGAAACTTATGAGACAATGAATTTAATGATTCAAACTGCCCATTTTGATGATCAAGATTATATCAATATATTAATACCGGAGCGTGCAGCAGAACTTAATAATTTTCTTATGTTTAAGGATTTAAATTCTGATGATGCATTATTTAACGAAAACAGTGTATTTGTTACAAAACAGTTTGCCAGTCTTTACAATATTGAGGCTGGTGATGAAATTCAGCTAGAGTTTCAAGGTATATATAGTAATTTTGAAGTCACAAAAATCATTGAGTATTATTTTGGCAATTATATTTATATAGCACCAAATCTATTAAGTACGGACTATGATTTATATTTTAATCGTAGTTATGTACGAACTCCAGACATCAATGAAGCAGCGTTTTTAAGTTTACTTGAGGCATTAAGATCATCTGACGATATTGTACAAGTACAAAGCAAAGATGATTTAATGGCATTCTTTAATCAAACATCAGCTAGTATGGATAGTGTAATTATTTTACTTGTCGTATTTGCAAGTATGCTTGCAATCATTATAAACTACAATTTAACACTGATAAACATCAGTACAAGGCTAAAAGAGATGGCAACCCTTAAAGTATTGGGCTACCATGAAAAAGAAGTCAATGGTTATATATTTAGAGAGACTTTTATTATATCAACGGTTGCGATACTTTTAGGCTTACTCATTGGTCGCAGTCTTCAATATTTCATTGTTAGTCAGATTAATGTTGAAGGTATTATCTTAAAGAATGAAATTTATATGATGAGCTATATTTATACTGTATTGATGTCATTTGCATTTTTAATCGTTGTTTATATAGCATCTATACCCAAAATAAAGAACATTAATATGCTAGAGGCATTAAAATCATTCGAATAAGTTACTAAATTATGATTAATAGAACAAATTGGTATAATAAATATAGGTATCAAACTTATGTTTAGAAAGGAAGCATGCTATATGAAATCAATCGATCAAAAAATCGATCCAGAATTACGACTTTCAAGTAAGTTTATACGTTTTTTTATGCCAACATTTAACGTTAGTACGTTAAAGGTTGCTAAAAGATTAATGGGAACCATTAAAGGTAAAACAAGACATAAATTATATTATGAAGAAGTATTTATTCCAAGAATTGATGGCACACAATTAAGACTGACTATATATGCACCACTTAAACGCCAATTTAATGCACCTGGCCTATTGTTTATGCATGGCGGTGGCTATGGATTAGGTATTCCAGAGTTAAATGAGAAACTATTTAATTTACTGATTAATGAGACCGGTTGTGTCATTGTTTCACCAGATTACACACTCTCAGTAGAAAAACCTTATCCAGCGGCAATTGAAGATTGTTATCTTGCATTAAAGTGGATGAAGAAAAATCACTTGAGATACATGATTAATCCAAATCAATTAATGATTGGTGGTGAATCTGCAGGTGGTGGATTAACTTTAGCACTCGCACTGATGGCTAGAGATCGGGCTGAGGTTGAAGTGGCTTTTCAAATGCCGTTATATCCAATGATTGATGATCGGATGCAAACCAAATCAGCAATCAATAATGATGATCCAGTTTGGAACTCTAAACAAAATAAACTTGCATGGCAACTGTATTTAGGTGATTTATTTGGGCGTGATGACATACCTTATTATGCTGCACCCTCTAGAGCATTAAACTTAAAAAACTTACCACCGACTTTGACATATGTTGGCAGTGTTGAGCCATTTATGGATGAAACTATAGAAATGGTTAATCGTCTTAAACTGCAAGGAAATATCGTGCATTTTAATATATTTGAAGGTGGCTACCATGCTTTTGATATTCTATCGGATAAGACGGATATTGGCTTAAGGGCAAAAAACTTTTTACTGGAGAATTTTAAATATGCAATTAAAAATTACTATAAGGAAAATATGATTACATGAACACACTAACATTTCAGATACCTGATACATACACGGGTTTAACAATTAGACAATTTCTTCAAGATTACAATGTAGGTAAGGCAGTCATTTATAAATATTCTTCGAATCATTTGTTTGAAGTAAATTACAAAACAGTCAACTCAGAATTTCGTTTTAAAAAAGGCGATGTTTTGTCTGTAAAATTAGAACCATATACGATGGATATTGTAAGTGATATAGAAATAGATATTATATATGAAGATGATGATATTGTAGTTGTAAACAAACCATTTAATTTAATAGTACATGATGATGGTGCATCAGAAGATAATTTAACAGATCGTGTAAATCACCATTTTCAACGTAATGATTACCATCATTTAGTATTGCCGGCACATAGAATTGATAAAGAAACTTCTGGTATAGTAGTTTTTGCTAAACATTTCATATCACTAGCTTATTTATCTAATTTATTTGAAAGTAGACAAGTAACTAAAAACTATATATGTGTTGTTGAAAATAAAGTTAAAGAAGTAAAGGGTTCTATAGAATCAAAACTACTTAAAGATAGCAAACTACAAAAAATGGTTGTGTCTAGTCAAGGTAAAATGGCAATCACGCACTATGAGTTGATTCAATATGAAGCAACACGTTCAAGACTTAAAGTAACGATTGAAACAGGTAGAACCCATCAAATAAGAGCACACCTAGCAAGTATGAACCATCCTGTTGTTGGTGACATTTTATATGGTGTCAAGAGTTCTAGACTTTTACTACACTTTAGTGAGATAGGTTTTCCAATGTTGCGAACAAAAAAGGTTGAACACTATGTGTCCAACCCACCATTTTAACCATTTATTTGATTATTTAAGATTTCTAACTCTTCATGTGTCAAATAACGCCAGTAGCCTTCTGGTAAATCACCCAATTCAATATGCATGATACGCACACGTTTAAGGGCATCTACTCTGTATCCTAAACTGTCTGCCATACGTCTAATTTGTCGGTTTAAGCCTTGTCTAATCGTCAAACTAAAAGACTTATTGTCGATTGGTTTAAGTATAGAAGGTAGGGTCCTTTGTTTTTCATGTTGTACAGGATTATATATTTCAACCCCTTTTGACATTTCATTAATGAAATATTTGTCAAAAGATTTATTTAAGGTTACGTAATATTCCTTATCGTGACCGTTTTCTACACGTAAAATCTTATTAACAATACTACCATCATTTGTCAGTAGTATTAAACCCGAGGAATCCTTATCTAGGCGTCCAACAGGAAAAATCTTTTCTTTAAAATTCATATAAGTAATCATGTTACCTTTAATTGCTGTATCAGTTGTTGAAACGATACCTACAGGTTTGTTTAAGATGATATAGAACTTTTCTTCTAAGGGCTTAATTATCTCGTTATCAAGTTTTACGATATCATCAGATGTAATTTGCATGCCTAAAACAGCTAACATGTCATTAACTTTAATACGTCCATGTTGGATTAAACTATCTGCACCACGTCTAGATGCAACGCCTGTTTTTGATATATATAAGTTTAAACGAATCGCCAACTTATCTATATCGGTTATTAAATCATTTTCAGGCTTTTCATATTTTTTGTATTGTTTAGCAAACATTATTGAAACTCCTTCATTATTAGCACATTAATATTGTACCAAATAATGTGTAATTTTCGTTTTTAAAGTATCTGATCATCGATATATGAATAATTACTCAATAAAATAACATGAAGTTATTGAATTAATAATAAATTAAGATACAATATTCTAAGATGTATAAATTTGGAGGTATATTTATGACAAAAAAAATGAATCCAGGACCATTAGGTTTACTGGGCTTTGGTATGACAACAATCTTACTTAATTTAGCAAATGCTGGCATAGTAGATTTGTCTGTAGTTGTGGTTGCAATGGGTATTGCACTTGGTGGGTTTGCGCAAATTGTAGCAGGCATATTAGAGTTTAAAAATAACAATAACTTTGGTGGTACAGCATTTACTGCATATGGTTTCTTTTGGTTATCACTTGTAATTATTTGGTTATTACCAAAAGATTATCCTGGATTAACTGCGGATTTAACTTCAATGGGCTTTTACCTATTAATTTGGGGTATCTTTACATCATTTATGTTTATTGGTACACTTAGTCACAACACAATCACTAAATTTGTTTTTGGTGGATTGGCATTGTTGTTTTTCCTACTTGCTATAGGAGATTTTACAGGTCTAAGATTAATTACCAATATTGCAGGTTATGTAGGTATTTTAACTGGTTTATTTGCAATGTATTCTGCTGTAGGTCAAATTGTAAATGAAGAACTTGGTAAAAAAGTTTTTCCATTATAATTAAGTGAATTTTTAATACATTTCATTTTGCAGTTGATATTTAAATGAAGTTCACTTATAATTATTTCAAGCGAAGAAAAAGAGTAGTAATTTATTTTACTTTTCATAGAGAGCTGATGGTTGGTGTAAATCAGTAAAAGTCATAAATGAACGTGCTTTGGAGCTTTTAAATCGAATGATGATGAGGTTTAAACGTAGGTCGGCGTTAACGATTCAAGTGCTAGATTATTCTAGAACTAAGGTGGTACCGCGAATATTTCGTCCTTAGACATTTTATTGTCTAAGGATTTTTATTTTCATAAGTACTAGGTTACTCATCAAATCAGATTTAAACGTAAATAACGGCGTTAACGTTTTTAAGTGCTAGTTTTTTTAACTAGAATTTAGGTGGTACCACGGTTTTTAATCGTCCTTTATATATTTAAGGGACGTTTTTATTTTTTTATAGAAAAAGGAGAAGAAAAAAATGATTAAAAAAATATTTATGATGAGTGTGAGTCTTTACTTAGTGATCATGCTTATAGGTTGTGATATGGTAAGTTCAAATACATTTACATTTGTTCTGGATGAATCATATGAGTCTTATATTACAATGGGTACATCTGCAGATTATCCACCCTATGAGTGGTTAATGAATGATGGTAATAACAATCATACGGTTGTTGGTATAGATATTGAGATTGCAAAAGTGATTGCACATGCTCTTGGTAAGAATTTAAGAGTCGTCAACAGAGGTTTTGATTTTTTACTTGAAGATTTAAAGAGTGGTAAAGTTGACTTTGTTATTTCAGCGATGACACCTACTGAAGAACGTTCAAAAGTAGTAGATTTTTCAAACATCTATTATAAAGCGACCCAGGTTGTATTGATAAAATCTAATGATTTAGAGACGTTTGACTCAATTGATGCATTAAATAAATCTAATATACGTATTGGTGCACAATTAGGTTCGATACAACAAACTTATGCAGAAGATCTGTTTACTTTAGCACAAAAACAATTCATTCAAGCTGTGCCAGATTTAGTTTTAGGTTTAAGAAACAACCAACTATCAGGTGTCATCATGGAAAGACCAGTAGCTGAAGGTTTTATCAACAATTTAAGTGGATTAGCAATAGCTAACTTTTCAATTGGTGATCCTGAAGATGGATCTGCAGTTGCTGTTAGAAAGAACAATGATGCATTACTAGCAGTCATTAATGATGTTTTAGAAACATTGATTTCTACAGGACAGATTGATCAATTTGTTAGTGATTTCATCTTATTAAATAACGGATAATGGACTTTTCATTCTTATTAGATGTATTTTATTCAAATACATTATTTAGAGGTTTAATGATTACGATTGTACTGGCTTTAATCGCTGTTACATTAGGTATGCTTCTAGCAATTATACCTACGTATTTTAGATTATCTAGATTTAAAGTATTAAATTTTATTGGTTCTGCATATGTTGAAGTGATTCGTGGTACACCATTACTAGTTCAAGTCATGATTATTTATGCTTTTGTGGAGTTACCTGTGATGACCTTTTTAGGTATGGATTTTGGTGCCTTTTTACTTGGGATGTTTGCTTTACTTATAAATAGTAGTGCCTATGCATCAGAAACCTTTAGAGCAGGTATTTTGTCAGTCGATCGTGGTCAAAAGGAAGCAGGTCTTAGTTTGGGTTTATCAGAAATACAAGCCATGCGATATATTATTATGCCCCAAGCAATCAAAAACATTATGCCAGCACTTGGTAATGAATTTGTAACCTTAATCAAAGAAACCTCAATTTTTATGTATTTAGGTATTGCTGAATTAATGTATAGCGCTCAAATCGTAAAAACTGCAACATATCAAACAAAAGAAGTCTATATTGTAACTGCATTATTGTACTTTGTGCTAACATTTACGACCTCAAAACTGATGTCAAAACTAGAAAAAAGGATGAGACTTCAAGATGCAAAATAAACTATTTGAAATAAAAAATCTATATAAAAAGTTTAATGATGGCACAACAGCCTTAAGTAATGTGACATTAGATATTTATGAAGGTATCACGATAATCATTGGTCCATCAGGCAGTGGTAAATCTACATTACTTAGAACGCTTAATTTAATGGAGTTTCCAAGTAGTGGACAAATTGTATATAATGATCAAGTCATTACGAATAAATCTCACAAGATTTATGACCATCGTAAGGATGTAGGTATGGTTTTCCAATCCTTTAACTTATTTCCACATTTAACGGTTTTAGAAAACCTGAACTTAGCACAAATTAAAGTCTTAAAAGTAACTAAAGAAGTTGCAACAAGTCAATCGTTAAATTATTTAGAAAAGGTTGGTTTACTGGATAAAGCAAACCAATATCCTGGGAAACTAAGCGGTGGACAAAAACAGCGTATTGCTATTGCAAGGTCACTTTGTATGGGACCTAAAGTAATATTATTTGATGAACCAACATCAGCACTTGACCCTGAGATGATTGGAGAGGTTTTAGCTGTTATGAAGTCACTAGCCAATCAAGGTATGCACATGGTAATTGTGACACATGAAATGCAATTTGCTAAAGAAATTGCTGATCAAGTGGTCTTTATGGATAATGGTGAAGTCATTCAAGTTGGCCAAGTCGATGAAATCTTAAATAACCCTACAAAGAAAAGAATTATTGACTTTTTAGATCGTATGGAATTTTAATTTATATAAATATGTGATTCATCATGACAATAAGTCTAATCTAAGGATTCGGCTTATTTTTTTGGTAAAATATATCAAAGAAGGTGAATCTATGAAAACAGGTGTTGTATTAGTTACAGGTGCAAGTTCAGGTATTGGTAAGTCAACTGCAGAGTTTTTAAGTCATAAAGGCTATAAGGTGTATGCACTAGCAAGACGCATGGATAAATTAGAACCATTAAAATCATTCGGTATTACACCAATGTATTTAGATGTTACAGATGAATCCTCAATTCAAAAAGTTATTGCAGATATTTATGCAATAGAGGGTCAAATTGATGTATTATTTAATAATGCTGGCTATGGACTTTATGGACCTATTGAAGATGTTAGTCTAGTCGATGCCAAAGCACAGTTTGATGTAAATCTGTTTGGCCTGGCTAATATGATTAAACATGTGCTACCTATTATGAGAAAACAAGGGTATGGTAAAATTATTAATACTTCAAGTATTGGTGGTAAAGTAGCATCTTTATTAGGTGGATGGTATCATGCATCTAAGTTTGCCTTAGAAGGTTTTTCTGATAGTTTGCGTATGGAATTAAAACCTTTTAATATTCAAGTCGTGTTGATTCAGCCGGGTTTAATTAAAACAGAGTTTATGCAACGTACATATGATTATGCTAGTAATATAAATAAAGATTCAGCCTATCAAAAAACTATTACACATGTGATGAAACAGGCCGAAAGAGACTATTTATCAGGTAAGGTTGGTTCAGACCCGGTAGTTGTAGCAAAAGGCGTATATAAGGCGATTAAGGCTAAAAGACCTAAAACGAGATATGCGATGGGCACACTAAGTTTTGTAGCTTTATTTGGTAGAAAAATATTACCGGATAAATTGCTAGATTATATTGTAGCAAACAGATAAGAAATGGAGTATATAACATGAAAAAACTTACACCGATTCAAAAGAAAGTAGCACTTGAAAACGGAACAGAACCACCCTTTCAAAATGAGTACTGGAATAATTTTGAAGATGGTATTTATGTTGATATTTTAGATGGTACGCCACTATTTACTTCTCTAGATAAATACGATGCACACTGTGGTTGGCCATCATTTACAAAGCCAATCAATGAAACGTTAGTCGTAGAAAAACTAGATATCTCATATAGTATGGTACGTACAGAAGTTCGTACGAAAAAATCTAATATTCATTTGGGACATGTTTTTGAGGACGGACCGATACAAAAGGGTGGATTAAGATATTGCATGAACTCCGCAAGTATGCGATTTATTCCACTAGAAGCAATGGAAAAAGAAGGCTACGGTAAATATTTAGAGTTATTTAAAAAATAGGTGATGCAGATGCATCACCTATTCTTTTATAGATTATTATTTTGATGGTTTAACGCTACTACGACCATAGAGTTTTGTAAAACGTTTAATTTTATTTTTAGTCATACGATCAACTTGACCTGGAATTAGACGCCATACCCAGTTGCCTCCTAGAGTAGATGGGACATTGAAGCGTGCACTTTCATCTAAACCAAGATAGTCTTGCATCGGAATAATTGCATCATTTGCAACGGTTGCAAGCGTTGCTTTAATAAGAGAATCTGTTTTAAATCCTTTGTTATGATTGATGTAATCTAAGCAATAATTTAAATCACGTGGTTTTAAGTTTTTAAACCATTGTGTAGTTGTTTCATTATCATGTGTACCAGTGTAAGCTACGACATTGCTATTGTAAAGGTGTGGAATGTAATCTGATTCTTCACGTGAATCAAATGCAAACTGTAACAATTTCATGCCAGGGAATCCTGTATGTTTTAAAAGTGCACGAACTTGATCTGTAATCATCCCTAGATCTTCAGCTATAATTTTCTTATCACCTAATTGACGTTTAATAGATTCAAATATTTTATAACTAGGTCCTTCAAACCATTTACCATTTTCTGCAGTTAAATCGCCAAAAGGAATACCAAAATAATGTACAAAACCAATGAAATGATCAATTCTTAAGTAATCAAACATATATGTATTTGATCTTACTCGGTCTACCCACCAAGCAAAATCTTCTTTTTCTAAAACATCCCATTGGTAAAGTGGGTTACCCCAAAGTTGACCTGTTGGACTAAAGTTATCTCCAGGTACACCAGCAACCAATGTAGGCATTTTATTTTCATCTAATTGGAAGTATTGTGGTTTTGTCCATACATCAGAAGAATCATATGCAACATATATTGGCATATCACCTATAATTTCAATGCCTTTTTGGTTTGCATATGCTTTTAGGTTATACCATTGTTTGTATGCCTCATACTGTAAGAAATAGTGAAAGTTAATCATGTCTTTATGTAATAATTTTGCTTCATTTATAGCTTGTGGATCTCTTTTTCTTAATGCATCTGGCCACTCTGACCAACTCACACTATCTTGGCTTGCTTTGATTGCCATAAATAGTGCATAATCATTAAGCCAATAACCTTCGTTTCTTAAAAACTCTTGAAAGTAAGCACTATTTAGATCAAATCGTTTAAAAGCAAGTTCTAAAACTTTAAAACGTTCATTATATAATCTTGCAAAGTCTACCTCGGATGCACTTGTTGTTGAATCTATAATTTCACTACGCTTTAATAGTTTATCTTTAACAAGTAAATCTAGGTCAATAAAATAAGGGTTCATTGCAAATGCACTAAACGTTTGATATGGTGAGTCACCATATGAAGTTGGTCCTAGTGGTAAGATTTGCCAATAAGATTGTTCTGTAGCCTCTAAAAAGTCTACAAATTTATATGCTTCTTTACCAAAGGTACCTATACCATAATTAGATGGCAGAGAAGATATATGTAATAATATGCCTGCTTTTCTCATAACTGCTCCTTTACCTTATAACAAATTGTTTCATAAGGTCTTAAATTTAATGTGTTTTCATCGATGTTTACTGAATCATAATTATGTATTAGAATTTCTTCTAATGGATAGTTAGTTATATCAAAAGTTTCATGATTTTTACTAAATGATCCGATAACGACTAATGTGTCGTTGTTAAATTTTCTTAGATAGACGAAGAGATTTAAATCTTCTATTAAAATCATTTCATATGTTCCATAAATAATGGTTTGGCTGTATTTGGAAAATCTTCTTAACCCAAACAATTTTTGATAGTGGCTCCAAATTGAGTTTGGATCATTTACTTGATCAAACACATTGATAGTTTCATAGTTTGGATTTACATGAAACCATGGTTGAACCTTAGAAAAACCAGCATAAGTATCACGACTCCATTGCATCATTGTACGTGGATGATCCCTTGTTGTCATAAGTGCTTTATCAATAATCTTTTGTGCATCTAATGGATTTTGTTCAATTTGATTTTTGACACCATTTAATGTGGATATATCATTGATTTCTGATAAAGAATTAAAAGGATAGTTTGTCATACCAATTTCTTCACCTTGATAAACAAATGGTGTTCCTCTAGATAAATACATAATGGTTGCAAGCATTTTAGCAGAAGCACTGTGATATTCTAAGCTACCATAATGTGAAACGAGTCTAGGTTGATCATGATTTAACCAATTTAGTGGTAACCAGCCAATATCTTTAAATGTGTCTTGCCATTTATTTAACGTTTTCTTTAGTTCCACAACATTGACTTTCAAGTCTTTTAAATCATGTATATCCCATATATTGTTATGCCAGTTATGGTCAAAATTAAACACCATAGAAACTTCATTTGAACCAAAGGATGCATATTTTATAGCCTCATCAATACTTGCTTGACCACCAACTTCACCAATCGTAAAGGCATTGTAAGGTTTAAATAGTCCTTCATGTAGTATATTTAAATACTTATGATTATCAGGTAGATTGGAGAATTTAAACCAATCTAAGACTATATCCTTAGAAAAAGTTGAATCGATAAATTCATCACGTGATAAGTGAGACACTGCATCTAATCTAAACCCATCAATGCCTAGGTCTAACCACCACTTACCAACGGAAATCATATCTTTTACAACGTTTTCATTTTTCCAGTTTAAATCAGGCATTTTATCAGAAAAAATTTTCATATAGTATTCATCAGTTGTAGCATCGTATTTCCATGCTGAACCGCCAAAAAACGAGCCCCAATTTGTGGGTGGTTTTTTGATACCATCTACGATTTTTGGTTTTTGCCAAATGTAGTAATCTCTATAAGGGTTATCTAAAGATTTTCTAGACTCAATAAACCAGTGGTGTTCATCTGATGTGTGGTTTAAGACAAAATCTAGAATAACTTTAATACCTAAACGTTTAGCCTTTTTTAAAAGAGTTTTAAAATCATCCATGGAACCATAAAGTTCTGATACCTTAAAATAATCTCTAACATCATAGCCATTATCATCCATAGGTGAATCATAAAATGGGGTTATCCAAATTAAATTAACACCTAAAAGATGTAAATAATCTAACTTATCAGTTATACCAATTAAATCACCAATACCGTCATTATTACCATCTTTAAAGCTTTTAATATATATTTGATAGCCTACAGCTTCCATCCACCAATGACTCATTATTTAGACCGTCCTTATTACATTTATTTTACCAAATAAATATGAATACTAAAACATGATAGCGGTTACATATTCTTTAAATAAATGTGTAAATGATATAATGATTTTTGAGGAGTGATTACGATGAACAAACATGCATTATTTCATCAAGCAAAAAGCGAGTATAGCTATGCATTTGATGAAAAAAAATTACACATATTATTTAGAACAATGAAAGATGATGTGGATGGAATTAAATTATCTTATGGCGATCCATTTGATTGGAAATATGCCAATAAACGTGCAAAATGGGATAGTCAATTATTGCCTATGACTAAGCGCTATGCTACAAAAATGTTTGATTACTACTTTATTGAAGTAGAACCAAAGGATTATAGATGCAAATATGGTTTTGTGATAGAAAAAGATAAAAAACATTATTTTTATGGTTCTAAACGTCTAGAACTCTTGAAAAATGAACCTTCTAATGATTTTGATGAAGGTAGTTTCTATGATCTAAGTAACTATTTTAATTACCCATATATAAATCATGAAGATTTGCCACAAACCCCTAGTTGGGTTAAAGATACAGTTTGGTATCAAATCTTTATGGACCGCTTTTATAGCCACGCTAAACAATCCAAGCTGCCTTGGGCTAAATTACCGGTTTCGAATCATGAGTTTTATGGTGGTGATATTTTAGGTGTGATTGATAAATTACCTTATTTAAGTGATTTAGGGGTGACTGGTATATATTTTACACCAATCTTTGAATCAAGAACTGCACATAAGTATGATACTAAAGATTACTTTAAGATAGATCCACAATTCGGAACAAATGAGGACTTCGGTAAACTTGTTCGTGAAGCCCATAAACTAGGTATTAAAGTCGTATTAGATGCGGTATTGAATCATTGTGGATTTGATCATCCTTTTTTCCAAGATGTTGTTAAAAACGGTAGAAAATCAATTTATGCTGATTGTTTTTACTTAGATAAAGATCCAATCATCAACTTTGATTTAAATGAAAAAGGACAACCAATATATTCAGGTAATCTAAGACCGAACTTTAGAACTTTTGCATATACACCACATATGCCAAAATGGAATACCTCAAATCCAATTGCAGAAGCACATTTATTAGAATCAATTAAATTTTGGATAGAAACATATGATATTGATGGTTGGAGATTAGATGTTTCAAATGAAGTTAGCCATGATTTTTTAAGAAAAATAAAACAAGTTTCTAGAGCTGCAAAGAAAGACACATTTATTTTTGGTGAGAACTGGGACTCATCCATTCCATGGCTTAGAGGCGATCAAATGGATGCAGTTATGAACTATGACTTATCAATTCCAATGTGGCAGTATTTTGATGGTAAAATCGATCATGTTGAACTAAAAAATGAACTGATTCAATACACTGCATTAACACCAAAAAATGTTATGCAAAATATGTTTAATCAATTAGATACACATGATACGATTCGTATGAAACGAAGATTAAAAGACAATGATGAACGTCTTAAACTGGCATACATTATGATGTTTGCTAGTGCTGGTGCACCAAATATATATTATGGTAGTGAAGTTGGTTTAACTGGTGAACATGACCCGGATAATCGCCGTTGTTTTAATTGGGATGAGTCTACATGGAATCACAGTTTAAGACTCTTGATTCAACAACTTATTAAATTAAGATCTGAAAATAGTGCATTTAAAGCAAGCGATTACTTATTTATTGATGATAAAAGCTTATCATTCATGAAAATTGATGCAAACCAATCCTTACTATTTCTAATTAATGACAGCCAGAATATAGTTAAACTAAACATTGATACAAATTATCAAGGTAGTTACACTGATTTAATTAGTGGTAAACCAATCCAATTAGCTTATGAAATTGATCTAGAACCTTATGGATATAAAATCTTAAAGTTAGCATAATAAAAGTCCTTACCTAATGAATACACATAGGGTAAGGACTTTTAATTTGAGAGGTATTATTTAAGGTGGAAGATGATAGGTTCATCTTCTAATTGAAGTATATGATCTTTAATCTCGTAAAGTTTATTTGTTAAGATGTTTAAGTACTTACCATTTGGTAAGTCAAGTTCTAATGTTTTAAGCTTATCTAGATTAAAAATTCCTATAAGTTTTTCACTTTCTAAGTGATATTCTATATGTGCAACATGCTTGGATTGTACATAATGATATGTACCATCACGCATGATTGGTAGTTTTTTAATTGCAGCAAGTTTAGTTATAAATGATTCAATACTATCTTTGGTATTCCATGGTACAAGATCTATTTCAAATAAATCAGGACGTTTAGTGATCTGATGCTCTTGACCTGCATATATCATTGGTACACCTTTTAAGAAAAACTGAAGTGCTGTCATTTGAATAAGTTTCTTAGCATCATTAACCTTATGTGCAATTCTTTCTTGGTCATGATTTTCAAATGAACGTAGCTTTACGTAGTTTTTTGGATAAACAACTTCCTGGCGCCATAGTTCATATAAATAACGTTCAAGTGTATTCTTACCGTTTAAATAACCGTCCATAAAGCTAAAGATATCATAATCATATGCAATATCAAAGGCCTCATACATCTGTGAATCTGTTGATGCATCGTAGCCCATATCACGTAAATACTTAATAAATCCATATTCAACTGACTCTGTTAGCCAAATTAAATCTGAACGTTTAGCATCAACTTTTAATCTTGCTTCCTTCCAAAAATCAAGTGGCAGTAGTGGTGCAACATCACATCTGAAACCATCAACGTATTGTGCCCAGTATTTAAGCACGTCAATTAGATAATCCCAAATGACTCTGTGTGTGGTCAAATCAAAATCTGTGATATCAGACCAATCACCAATACGGTTTGCAAAACTACCATCAGCTTTTTTATAAAACCACTCTGGATGTTTTTGGGTTAAGATAGAGTCTCTAGATGTATGGTTAAAGACAATATCAATCATTATTTTCATGCCACGCGCATGAATTGCATCAACTAATCGTTTAAAATCATCTAATGTGCCATGCAGCGGATCAATTGCATAATAATCATAGATTGCATAAGGACTACCAATAGAACCTTTACGATCTTTTTTTCCAATTGGATGAAACGGTAGGAGGTAGACAATGTCTACCCCCATTGCTTGAATTCTGTCTAAATCATTGATAATACCTTGAAAATCACTTGTCTTAGAATGTTGTCTTGTAAAGACTTGATAAATAAATTTGTTTCTTAATGTAATAGAAGTTTGTTTTGCCATGAAATTATCCTTTCGTAGCACCAGCCATAATACCTTCGATTAAATATCTTTGGAATATCATGTAGATGACAGCAATCGGTACACCGACTATTAAAGCTGCTGCAGCAAATGCAGGGTAGTTTAAGTCATATTGACCATTGATAAATGAGAAGATACCAACAGCAAGTGTCCATTGACTTTGAACTTGATCTAAAGTATTACCTGGAGCTGGCACATTGAGTAGGTAGCCCGGTAACATATAATCCATCCAAGGTGCCATAAACATTGATACAGCAACAAAGGTTAGAATTGGTACAGATAATGGCAAGATAATATGTATAAATATTTTTAGTTTAGATGCACCATCTATCATTGCTGATTCGTCTAAATCTCTTGGAATTTGTGATAAGAATCCTTTAATTAACCAAAGGTTACCTGGAATTGCACCACCAATATAAAGAATTGTTAAATATAGCGGTTGTCCAAGTAAACCGAACTTCCAAAAGAGTACATACATTGCGATTAAACCCATAAATGATGGGAAGGCCTGTAAGACTAAAATTGTTAATAGTCCAGCTTTTTTACCTTTAAATGAATATCTAGCAAATACATAAGATGCACCTGTAATAATTACAGTACCAACAACCATGTTAATGATAGCAATAATTAATGTATTTTGATACCACTGTGTAAATCTGGAATTTTCACCATTAAATAAGTAATCAAAACCGTTCCAAGTTGGGTTTGATGGCCAAATTGTATTTGGAATGGTTGATGTTCCCGGTGAAAATGCCATACCAAAGATATATATAACAGGTACTAAGACAACAATAACAAGTAATGTTAGCTCAGCATTGATTAAAGTCTTAATTAAAATATTTTTTATGCTGAATGTTGCGCGTATAGATATTTTTGAAGTATTTCTACGCTTAGGTCTATTCATGAAGTGGATAAAACCATAAATTGGTACTAAGCCCATGAGTCCAGCTTCCATACCTTCATAGCCTTTTTTAGATGCATATTCTACAACTAATCCTTGATGTACAAGTAAGAGAAGTATCACTAAGAATGTTAATAACAATGATCTGGAAAAGTTATTTAGGAATGATACATAAAGCATCATTGCAATCGGTAATAAAATTAGTGATAAAACGAATAATATGACGAACACTAGACCGATTTTCTTTACTATAACTTCACCTGATAATAAATAATCAAACTCTTCTTTGGTTACATTAGGCTTTAAGTTAGGTAATTTGTGAACAAATAGATTCCCATAAACTGGAATAAGTGATAATAATTGAATTTTACGTTGATGCTCATAGCCTTTTTTCTTTGCAATATCATGAACCACAGAATAGTTGCTTAAGATTGCCCAAAGGACTAAAAATATAATTAAAAGTAATAGAAGTTCCATATATTAATCCTCCTGGAATGCTTTCGTTCTAGATAAGTTCCAAGCTGTTAAACTACCAACGAAGATAAAGATCAGAACAGAGAAGACAGAAGCTAAGTTATATATTTGATGCTCGGTGGTTAGACGATACATCCAAGAAATCAAGATATCAGTTTGTCCAGCAAATCCATTGTTGACATCATTTAAGTTACCTGGACCACCACGTGTAATAAAGTAGATAACCCCAAAGTTGTTAAAGTTCCCTGAGAAGGTCATAATTAGAATAGGTGCGGTAGAGTATAAAACCAGTGGCATCGTAATCGAACGTAGTTTTTGGAAGCCTGTTGCACCATCAATGTCAGCTGCTTCATAAAGAGATTTGTCTATAGCAGTCATAATACCTGTCATTAATGCCATGAAGTAAGGGAATCCTAACCAAATATTCAAGACAATAATTACACCTCTGACAAAATTAGGGTTGTTTTCATTGACGAACCACTGGATATTTTCATGACCTAACCAGAAATATTTAGCAAAACCACTCACTTGATTATAAGCTTGACCTAATATACCCCAGTCCATAAATATATCATAAACACCCATTTGCATCAGTAACTGGTTAATAAATCCAGTTTCATTAAACATAACTGAGAATACCATTTGCGATAGTAGTGCTGGTATTGCCCAAGGTAAGATTAATATCGTACGCCAAAGCTTTCTAAACACGACAGACTCAGCATTTAATGTGAGGGCTTGGAAGAATCCACCAAAGAATACAGTTACTGTTGATAAAACAGCCCAAATTAATGTCCAGCCTAGTACACGCCAAAAGGCATTTCCAAAGCCTTGTCCGATTGCTGAATTTGGATCAAATACAGTAATAAAGTTTGTAAATCCAACCCAATCAAAGAGTCGATCCATAGAACCATTACCACCAATAGATGTAAATGCTAGTACAAATCCAAAGACAATTGGCATTATCGAAATAAATGCTAACACAAACATAGCAGGTGATAAAATAATATACTCAAATCCATTATCCCAAACAGATTTAAAATATGCTTTCGTGTTCATGACAGCTTTTTCTCTTCGAATTTGTTCTGAGACTGTATAGGTATCTATTGCAGCCCATATACCGAATAAAAAGAAGAATAATGAAAGAATTGTCATAATTAAACCATCAAGTAGGAGTAATGTGGAAACATGTCCTCTAATATTTACTTGACCTTCATACTGGATGAAGTTACGCATATTAGAGTTAGTTGGTTCATTTGCGCGTCCAACCATTGCATCCACTAATCCTAGGTGACGATTTAAGTTCACTTGTTCAGCTTGACCAAGCGTTAAAACAGACCAGTAACCTTTTAAGAACATACCCGCACGATCATTGAAGAAGTTATCAAAATCCTGTAAGTATTGTGCCTTAAACTCTGGATGTAATTCCATATAAACACGAACCATTAAATGTACGTAATCTCTACCTTGAATTGGATTAATGGTTTGAACTTGAACCATTGCGCGTCTAAAAAGTGTAGAAAATGGTGTTTGTTTGTATTGCGCACGTACACGGTTATGAATAAGTCCTGGTTCATAGTATTCATATAATGTACCATTTAATATAAATACAGGTCCATTAATGTTTAAAACTTGTGTAGGTGCAAATCCTGGTTCAATGGTTCTTAGACTAAATGTGGTATCAGAAAGTAGTAAGAAACGACGTTCATTTGTATTTAAAATAACCTCAACATAATAATTACCTGATTCAATATAAAGCGCACCATTTTTGTTAAATGGTGTCATCCCTTGAACATCATTAATAATTGTTGGATTACTCATACGTGTTAGTGCATTTGTCTCAAAATACTCAGTTATTTGTACACCAGCTTGTAACTGTTCAGTTGAAGGTAAATAAAACTTATTATTTACTTCATCCCAATACATATTAGAATCTTCAACGGTAATTAATCTTACTGCATTTGCCGTATCAAAATCTTCGGCTCTCGTTTCATTTGTTGTACCAAACTCTGTATAACGTAAAAAGGAAGCCTCTGCTAAATCACGTGCAAAGAATTCTATGAAACGATCTTCAGTAAATAAAGCAGCAGTAGGATTTTGGCTGCCTGTTGGGCCACCATAATAACCACCACTTGTTTTTTCAACTACACCAATTTCAGTCAAAAAAGCCTCAAATGTTGGAATTCGATTGTTTTGACTAATTAATAGTTGTCCATCGTAGAATTGAAAAAGTGATTTTTCGTACCATTGACCTAAAGATTCACCTGGTATCTTGCTATATGCAATTTCGTTTTCTTTACTTTCTTCATAAAAATACCTAGAAGATGCTAGCTCCAAGGTAACGAATACTGCAAAGAAAACAAAGAAAAATGCAGCTTTTAAATATTGTTTATTAAAAATCTGACCAATACCCCAGAAAAATGCTGAGAATATTGTTTTTATAACACTCCATGCCTTCATTGTAACACCTCAATTTAATGTATCTATAATTGAATGGAGGCGACAGGTTTCCCCGTCGCCTACGCATTCTTTAAATATTGTTTTTAAAACGATTATTGTCCGCCTAAACCAGCTTGAGCACGGTATGCTTGTTCTGCAGCGACAACAGCGTCAGCAATGACTGTAGCAGGATTGTTCCATACGGATATAATCATTGATTCACCTGGACCCCAGTAGTATTGAACTGCAGGGATTGTAGGCATTGGAATTGCACTTTCTAATTGTAATGAAATTGCAGGTAGGTAAGGATCTGTACTAAACCCATCAATATTTGGTAATAATTCTGGTTTTAATGCAGGTAATTTATTTTTCATTTGTAGTTGTAATTCCATTGCTTCATCACTCATTAAGAATTCTAAGAAAGCAGTAGCAGCTTCTTTATTTTCTGAGTATTTGTAAATTGCAGCCATTTGAGCACCTGCGAATGGAGCACCATTTACGCCATTAACTGATGGTAGTGGAGCGATTCCGAAGTTTAAGCCTTCTGTACCAGCATACTCTTCAATGTTCCATGGACCAGCAATAATGTAAGGAATATTACCAGCAACGAAGTTTGCGCCAGCGCCTACTGAGTTGTGGTTGTTATTACCTGTAGTAGCAGGTTTTAGATGATCTCTAAACCATGTTAATGCTGCAACAGCATCTGCAAATCCTACAGCACTTGGATCGTCTAAGTTTTCACCAAATGGTTGGAATCCTAAAGCGGAGTAGAATGATTGCATGAAGTATGAATCTGCCCAGTGAGAAGAAGTACCTAAATAGTACCAACCTTTTTGAGCATTTGTTTGACCTGAACCATCACTAGCTTGAGCAGCATTCCATACAGCTGCTTGAGTTAATAATTCTTCCATAGTTGCAGCAGGCGTTTCAACTAAATCTTTATTGTAGTATAAACCAACAGCTTCTAAAGACATTGGAACTGCATATACATTTTCTTGAGCATTTGCACCTGGACCAAAACGACCAGTTGTTTCGTCATATAATAATGTAGCAATATCCATACCTAGTGGATGCGCGCGTTCAGCAACACGTGTTGCAACTGAACTTGGTAATGCATAAACTAAATCTTCTAAGATTGCAGCAGCTAAATGGTCATGTGGGAATTGGAAAATGTCCGCACCATTACCAGTTAAACCGAAAGTCTTTAATCTTTCACGTGCATCAACTGTACCCATATGTTGGTGTTGAACAATAATGTTTCTACCAGCAGCAGTTTCGTTGAATGCAGCGATTACAGCTTGCATATATTCACCATTTTGGTCATCGATCCAAACAGTAATGGTTTCTTTTTCTGTATAAATTTCAGAAAAGTCAATTTCTGCACCATTATTTGTTTCAGAAGCACCTGGTGTACATGCAACGATGAATAAAACAAACATAACAATTAATAATGAACTAAATATTTTTCTCATGATTTTCCTCCTTAAGCCGCAGGTTTAACGACTCTGAAAATAAATGTTTCTTGAGTTACGTTACCCCATGCGTCGGAAACTTGTAGCATAATTACATAGTCACCTTCTGTACGTGTGTCTAATTTAGAATTCGCACCACTTGGAACGAATACAGCTCTAGTTAGATCACCATCTCTATCATCAACCGCACCATATAGTGGGAAGTCAGCTAAGTTGAATGGTTGTCCCCATGCAACTTCAATAACTCTATCTTCTCCTAAAAGTGGGAAAGTGATTTCTGGTGCGTTTCTATCTAAATCTAATTCGATTTCAGCTTGGTCAACACCATTATCAAAGAATAGTACATAATCTTTAGTAATGTCTAATTCAGAACCATCAGCTAATACGATTACGAAATCACCAATTGATGTATTGCTTAATGCAAAGTCAACACGGTCGATTGCTAGAGGTGAACCATAAACTGCAGGTGTTTCACCAACAGCAGCAGCTGTTCTTTCTCTAACACTGAACCAACCTTTAACAACAGCAATTGCTTCCTCTTCAGTTAATTCTGAAGCTTCGTCTGCAACTGGATTAGTTACTTGAGTTCCTGTTTTAACGATTACTTGGTTTGATCTAACAGCATAAGTACCGTCAGCAGCACCAGAAGTCGCATCTACAGAATAAGGAAGTAATCTGAATGAAAATGCATTTTCAGCAAAAGCAGCAAAATTTTCATTACCATAGAATAGGTTTGTATTTGATGTTAAACCATTTCCTGCAGAATAAACAAATGCAAATCCTACAGCACCTGGTTCATGGTCACCTTCACCTAATGCGCCAGCTAATGTAACATCACCAGTTTTCTTAGAATCATCGCCAGCACCAAAGTAAATGAGTAAGCCAGCGCCTGGAACGCCACCACCTTCAAGTGGATTAGCTTTTAACATAGCAGCTTTAACAGCTAAACCAGAAGTTGTGTTACCAGCAGTAGAGAACACTTTTAGCGGTTCATTCCAACCTGTAGCCTCACTTGTCCAACCATTCCAGTTATGAACACCTAAGTTTTCTTCATATGCTCCAGATGGATCATAATAAACTAAGAACATATTGTATTTGTCGTTATCTGCTACAAAATATCTTGGATCTGTAGCACTAGTGTTTGCTGTACCTTGAAGTACATATACATTCACAGTTTCGCCAGCTTTAACAACAGTTTTTGGAATTAAGATATCTCCAGTTAATTTACCATTGTTCCAGTCTGGATCACCACCGGCAGGACGTCTAACAGCGATGAAACCAAATGTTTCAGTATTGTCTTCTGCGACTACTGGTAGATCATTATAAACATAAGTCGCACCAAAATCGGATAGTCCATCATGGATTGTTTTTGGATCAGTACCGTTCCAACCCCATGATCCTAATTCTGCATAGTTTTCATCCCATGCCTTGAAATGAATAACTAAGTTACCCGTTTCCTCTTCCGCTGCATAAAGGTGCGGTAGAGCGACTAAAACGGTAGCCATAAATAATAAAGATAAGATAATCTTTTTCATTTTACCCTCCTAAAAAGTATTGTTTGAATCATCTTACGCTTAAAGTATATCACAATTAAATGATTTTTTGTAAAGCGGTTACATAAGTAATTCATATGCAAACGGTTTCTTATTTGCAAACGCTATCATGAATTACATAATCTAGCACATAAATTATATAAAAAGCCTAATAAGGATGTAAAAATCATAAAAAACACCGCATCAAGGATGCAGTGTGATTTTATAAAATCAAAGATTATGAGTAATTCTTTCTTGTGAATATGAGTAGTACCAACATTACAACTAAACCTAAAACTAAATTAAAGACTACTGGTGCAAAACCTGGTAAGATCAATCCAAATATTAGTGCCAATACACTTGGTAGTGTTGAACATAATATAATAAAATTTAACCCTTGTTTATATGTTAAGAAGTTTTGGAGTCCAAATCTGTATAACTGTATAATACCAGAGAGAATCAAAATAAAAATTAAAGTTGCTGTAAATTGAACAATTTGGTTTCTTATAACAGTATAAAGAATAATTTGAGTACTAAATGATCGTTCAATGGCTTCAGCAAATTCACTATAAACCTCTATACGCTCTAAACCTGTAGAGAAATTAAGTTCACTTAGTAAAACATGAGTTTCAAATCCACTATAACCTTGTGTACGTATACTTGCTCCATTCATATCAATATACTGGATGTAGTCACTATAAAATACAATAATATTATAATCTGTCAATGTATCAATAGAACTATCATATCCAAAGTAGTAAATAAACGTACCATTGATATAACTAGAGCCATCTAATACAGATTCACTTATGCCTCCGGATGTTATTGTCTCAGAAGGTAGTGTTGTCCAATTAGGAACAGATTCTATAATATTTTGTTCAATAAAGTTTATCCTAGAACCTTGTTCCTCAAAGGTTAACCAAGTTAGAGGAAAATTTGCTATAAAGGATAATAGTATAAAATATATAATGATTTTAACGAAACTTACATGTCTACTATTTGAAATTAGTTTAGGAAATTGAAAACCCATTTTAAAATATTTTATTAAAAACATTATTTTAAACTCACATCTTTCATTGTTTTAGTTCTAAAGGTATCATTCATGTGCTGGTTATGTGGTGATGTATCTAGATCAATGACTTTAGTTTTAAAGATATAATCATGGATTGTTCTTGAAACCTGTTTTTCTGTGAGTGCAAAGAAGGCAATAACTAAATAAAGACCAAAGGTAGCTGTAGAAAAGAAGTACTTAAAAACTTCCCTAGATACAATTTTTACTTTGGATGCTTCGGTGCCATCTAAATTTACAACTTTAATTTTTTGTATTCTTTTACCAAAACTTTGTTTAGCTTTGGTAAGATTTGGAAATATAATTAAAAAGAAAAAGGTTAGTACGAGTATAGAAACCTGAAGTATTGGTCTAAGTGTACTATCTACATTAGCTAAACCAAATGCTGTTAATATAAAAACAATTATTAAACCTGAGATGTCAGCGGCAAATGCACGTACTCTCTTTTCAAATCTAGGTACCATGATGTTATTCCTTTCGTACTTAAGTATGACCTAATTTATTATAACATGTTATTGAAATTGAAATAATTAAACATTAGATACTATTTCTTAAAAAAACTATGGTCCATTATATAACAAACTGTAAGCGATTACATTATGTAAACGATACCACATATAATGTATGAAAATTTATGTGATATACTTTAGGCATAAAACATAAATACACTTAGGGGGACTTTATGGCAAAGAAAATTTTTCTTGCGCTATTTTTCATTGTTTCTACATTATTACTTGTAAGTTGTGAAACAACAACGCAATCAGACTTAGAAGTACTTATAGAAACAGCGGAAGGGTTGGAAATAGAATTAGAGGTTACAGATAATTTTGCATTACCTGTAACATTTGAAAACGAAGACATCTCTGTGACATGGCAATCTGATAATGCAGCTATTTTTATCGTATCAGGTAATCAAGCGATCGTCACTAGAGGTAGTCAAGATGTAACCGTTAAAATCACGGGTACATTTACACTTGGTGAAACATCACATGTGGTGGACTTTAATGTTATTGTTAAGGCACAAGCAAGTCTTGGGTCAGTTACAGTAGATTTTACAGTTACACTACCAATTGGTACGCCAATGAGTGATGACATATTTATTGCCGGAAACTTTGGTGTAGGTAGTAACATGCCAGAATGGTCACCAGATAATGTTGCTGGTAAAGCTACAAGAATTAATGAAACAACAGCAACATTTTCTATAACATATCAAGATGTTACACAACCAATAACAATTGAATATAAATGGACAAGAGGGTCTTGGGATAGTGTAGAAAAAGATATTAATGGCGATGAAATTGGAAACCGTATAGAGGTAATTACTGCTGATTTTACGACAATAAGCATTGATAATGTAGTTGAAAGATGGGCAGATATTAATCCGGATTTAACTGATGTAGAAAAAATTACTCAAGCTAAAGATGCTTTAACTGCACCAACAGATGTTTCGGCAGACTTTACTTTAACAGTAACTGGTTTACATGGTACAACTATTACTTGGGCATCCAGTGATTTAGCAATTACAATTGATGGTGCTAATGCAACAGTTACTAGAACAGAAGCAGATGTAGTCGTTATTTTAACTGCAACACTTACAATTGGTTCATTAACTGAAACTAAAACATTTAATGTCACAGTAAAATCATTAGATACAGAACTACATACGAGTTTTGAATTAACAATTAATGTAATTTTACCTAGTAACACACCTGAAACTGACGAAATATTTATTTTTGGTAACTTCCCTGCATCTACTGGTCTATCAGAATGGGGCGGTGCAGATAATCCACTAAATAAATTCACACGCGATGGTAATACTGCAACAATTACAATTCAGTTTACTGAGTTAACAGAAAATTTCACATTAAATTACAAAATCACTAGAGGTGATTGGGAAAAAGTTGAAGGTAACAGTGAAGCAAAATTTTTAGATAACAGAGAATATGTCATTACACGTTTACTTGAAACTCATGAAATTGAAATCACAGTATTAACTTGGGAAGATTTAGGTATACCA
>CAZRKJ010000004.1:0-26278 GCA_964600775.1 uncultured Acholeplasma sp. | reverse complement strand
TTGAATTAGTCAATATTGAAGATGGTATCGTCTATGTAAAAATGGGTGGCGCATGCGATGGTTGTGCTGCAATTGATATTACTTTAAAACAAGGGATAGAAACAATGATGCTTGAAAATGTTCCAGGCGTGATTGCTGTGGTGACCGTATAATATGTTTACAATACCTGAGTCCGTTCTAATTATATCTATATCTGCAATGTTGATTGCTCAGGTGAGTAAGTTTTTTGTTGATTGGATTGTCAATAAAAAACTAAATGAGAGTATATTAATCTCAACAGGTGGGATGCCATCTAGCCATAGTGCACTGGTTACTGCACTCTTTGTATCTATTGGTATGTTTGATGTTTATACAAATAATACTTTAAGCATAAGTTTTGCAATTGCACTTGTGGTTGCACTCGTTGTTATACATGATTCTATGGGTATACGTCTAGAAGCAAGTAAACATGCTATGGAATTAAATGTGATTAAGTATCGTTTAAATTTAATTGAAAACATTGACATCGAAGAGAAAAAGTTAAAAGAAAAATTAGGGCATAAGCCAAAAGAAGTCCTGGTCGGTATATTACTTGGAACACTTATCGGCGTTATTGGATTCTACATATTAAAATAAATATGAAACAGATTGCGATCATAATAGATCAAACTTTAGACAAACTTAAAACCGAAAACTTATTTAAAGATGCGTCTAACGTATCTTTATATTTTATTACGGACTATTTAGAATCAAATACACTCGATTTAGGACAGTTTCGTACAAATCAAAGTCCTAAAGTATATATAGACTTAATTACAAATATAAATCAAATGGGTTATGCACATATCATGATACTTACATCTAGTAAGCATTTGACTAAAAGTTATGAACTATCAGGCTTGGCATCAGATATACTAAAGGATGTTGCCATAGATATTATAGACACCAACACCTTTGGGCCAGGAATCAGTTATTTAATGATGTGTATTTGTTACTGGGCTAGACAAGGCTTTAGTTATAAACGCATTTTAGTTCTACTTAAGGAGCAGATTCAAAACAACAGCACACTTATATATACTAAAACCTATAAGTATCCATTAGATAATATATTTAAAAAGCTACTTAAACCATTTATAAAAGGTGTAGTTGTTGGGTCTAACCAAGGTTTTAAGATTGAACAAGCAATATATAATGAACGTAAAGTTTTTGATATTTTATATCGTAAGATACAAGGGGCAAAAACATTAAACCCAAATATTCAATTATTCATATTTGGTGGTACAAACCAAAGTCATGCTAAATTATTACAGCATGAACTTTACAAATTAGATAAAAGCTTAAGCATACAACAATATGATCATATAGAAAATGAAATTACTAATTATTTTGGTGATGATATGTATGGCGTATATATTGGTTATTATGAGGAGATGAGGGTATGACACTAACAAAAAGACAATGGATTATGTTTACACTATTTATCATTGAACTTGCATATGTACTATTTACTGCAGCATTATCTGGCAGTTTGTTAGATATTGCAAGTAGTTTATCCAGACTATTATTTTTAGGGGCACTCTATTTAGAAAACAATTACAACTCTAAAAGAATTTTATTACTTGCAGGGGTTTGGCTAATTGTAGGCATGATCTTTCAATTGATGCAAGTTTTACCGATAATTATTGCTAATTTAAGTGTATTTTCAGTATTTGATTTATCAATTCTAGTATTACTATATGTAGGGATTTATCTATTTTCTATGAAGTATTATAATGGCAACTTCTATAATAAGAAAGAAAATATAATTATTACATTACTCGTAATACCAACAATACTTTTTGGGTTTTATAATCTTTATTTATTCTTAACCTTACCAATAATTAGTAACCCGATTGCACTTTCATATACTTTTATGGGTATACTTTCTCGAATGATTATCCCTTTAGCTATAACAACCTACACATGGCTTAGACATAAAAATATTGAATAATACTTTAAAACTTTGCATAACCTACTATGGCTTATGCATTTTTTATAAAATTAGATGGATATTATGCGAAATTATATAATAAATACGCTTTTAGATAAACGATGCTTTATTGAAATCTATAATAATGATATAATTAAATGAAAATATTAGGGGTCTAACTTATGCAAAAAAACGAACGTATATTATGTAAAGTAACTGGCATTCAACCCTATGGTGTCTTTGTGGAATATGACAATTATCAAGGATTAATACATATATCTGAGGTATCAGACAGGTTTGTTACAGACATTACTAAATTATTTAATGTTGGCGATGAAATCTACGCAGTTGTTTTAGATTTTGATGATAAAAATCACAAAATGCAACTGTCTTATAAGCGTGCCTTATTAGTGGATTCCAAAGTTATGCAAAAAGTAGATATTAAAATTGGATTTAGGTCCCTTAAAGAAAAATTAGATGATTGGGTAGAAACCAAGAAAGAGGAATTAGATAATGATTAAAGTAGATATTAAAGATGCTAAACGTTTTTTAAATACGAATGTTTACAGCCTACAAAAAGATGTGGACCATATACATCAAATGATTCATGAAAAAACAGGTAAAGGTAATGATTTTTTAGGATGGTTAGATTTACCTATAAATTATGACCAAGAAGAACTTAAGCGCATGTATGCGTTAAAAAATAAGTTTAATAAGATTGATGCGATTGTAGTTATTGGTATTGGTGGGTCTTATTTGGGTGCTAAAGCTGGTTATGAGTTTTTAAAGACGCCATTTAAAAAAGAAAAACCAGAACTTATTTTTGCAGGTCATCATTTATCAGCAAATTATTTAAAACAATTATTAAAGTATTTAAACAAGAAAAACTATGTAATCAATGTGATTTCAAAATCAGGGACAACGACAGAACCAGCTGTAGCATTTAGATTACTTAAAGCACATATTGAAAATAAATACGGTCTAGAAGCAGCAAGAACAAGAATTTTTGCAACCACAGATAAAGCACGTGGTTCCCTTTATCAATTAGCAATCAATGAAGGTTATGAAAGATTTGTTATTGAAGATTCTGTTGGTGGACGTTTTTCAGTTTTATCAGCAGTAGGCTTACTACCATTTGTTTTTGTAGGTATTGATGTTGAAAAAATGATCAAAGGTGCAAAAGATGCTTACAATGATGCAAGTACACCGGATTTAAAGAAAAATCAAGCATATTTATATGCAGTAACACGCTACTTACTAGGTAAACATGGTAAGGATGTGGAATACTTAATTAACTATGAACCAAGATTAGCTTTTTTTGCTGAATGGTGGAAACAATTATTTGGTGAATCTGAAGGTAAAAATGGTCAAGGCTTATTGGTTCATTCGGCATCTTTTACAACAGATTTACACTCTTTAGGTCAGCAAGTACAAGATGGTAAACGCATTATCTTTGAAACTGTATTAAATCTTAAGAAAACAGATAAGTTAGCAATTCCTTTTGATGTAAATGACTTAGATAAGTTAAATTACATAGCAGGTAAAGAAATTTCTTATGTAAACCAACAAGCATTTTTAGGTACAAAAGAAGCACATATTGATGGCGGGGTACCAAATATTGTTATTACACTTGATAAACTTGATGCTTATCATTTTGGATATTTAGTGTATTTCTTTGAGATTGCATGTGCAATGAGTGCGTATTTACTTGATGTAAATCCATTTGATCAACCAGGTGTTGAAGCATATAAGAAAAACATGTTTAGATTATTAGGGAAAAAATGAAACTTTTTAAAACAAGTTCAGCAAGTGAAACAATTCAACTAGGTTACAATTTAATGAAAAACTTACCCAAAAGATATAATGTTATCTTACTCAATGGTGATTTATCTAGTGGTAAAACAACACTAACTAAAGGTATTGGTAAGGCATTAGGTGTTCAAGGTGTGATTAACTCACCTACTTTTACGATACTAAAAAGTTATGAAGGTTATAAAGTATTAAATCATTTAGATTTATATCGCTTAGAGGGTGTAGGGCTTGATTTTGATTTAGAAGATTATATTCTAGATCAAGATGCTATATCAGTTATCGAGTGGCCAAATCAAGTTCAAGCATTAATACCTAAAAACCATGTACTTGTAGAACTTAAATGGATAGATGATACAAATCGTGAAATCACAATTTCTGCAAGTGATGGTATGGAAGATTGGATAGATAAGATATGAAATATTTATTAATTGATACATCAACCAATGCATTAATTATAATGCTTTATGATCAAGATGTTCAACTAGGGGAAAATATCCGCTATGGTAAACAAGATCATCAAGCACATATTATACCGATGATTGAATCTGTTTTAAGTAAAAACAATTTAGTACCAAAAGATTTAGACGGTATTATTGTTGGTGTAGGTCCAGGTTCATATACGGGTTTAAGAGTTGGGGTTATGACGGCTAAAATGCTAAGTTATACGACTAACGTAAAACTTTATAGTGTTAGTAGTCTAGTCTTTTTAACATCTGGGTATAAAGAAAAAGTGCTTGCATGGCACGATGCTAGAAATAATCAAGGTTTTAGTGCAACCATTTTTAACGGTAAAATCTTAGATAGTGAAAAGGTGCGACATTTAGAAGATTTAGATGATCATGATAAAAAGCATTTAGTTAAATTAAATGAAACAACAATCAAACTAGATGGTAGCCTGATTATTTCAAACAAAATAAGCGTAGATGATATTTATACACTTGTTCCAAATTACTTAAGACAAACTGAAGCGGAGAAGAACCTTGATAAGAAACGCCGAAGTAACTGATTTAGAATCTATCGTAGCTTTAGAGATGCGCGTCTTTGGTCACTCTTTAGGGTTTGCTTTCTTGAAACAAGAGTTATTAGAAAATGAATTTTCTAATATGCATGTATATACTTTAAATAATAAAATTATTGCATATATAAGTTATAGACAAATTGACACCAATGCCGATGTACTTAATTTTTTAGTAGAAAAAGAACATCAAGGACGTGGCGTAGGTAGTCAACTATTTGAGCATGTATTACTAGATATGAAACAATTAGGTGTGAACTCTTTAGTTCTAGAGGTTCGTGTTTCAAATACTAAAGCAATTAAATTTTATGAAAAATATGGTGCTAAAATGATTACTACTATACCAAATTACTATGGTAGTGAAGATGGTTATATGATGCATATGGAGGTTAAGTAATGATAATTTTATCTGTTGAAACATCTTGTGATGAAACGAGTGTTGCGATCACTAAAGATGGTAAACATGTTTTATCAAATGCTGTTTTATCCCAAATTAATATACACGAACCCTTTGGTGGTGTCGTACCAGAAATAGCGTCACGTGCCCATATAGAGTCAATGCTTTATATGTTTGATAAAGCAATTAAAGATGCGGATATTAAGGTTGAAGCTATTGATTTGGTTGCAGTTACACAAGGACCGGGGTTAATAGGTTCTTTACTTGTAGGTATTAATGCTGCAACAACATTTGCTTATGCAAACAATATCCCACTTATGGGTGTAAATCACTTATTAGGACATATTTATGCTGCTCAAATTGAAGGGGAAATGAAGTTTCCATTGCTAACTTTATTAGTAAGTGGTGGACACACAGAACTCTTACTGGTTAAAGATCACTTAGATATTGAGTTATTAGGCACAACCTTAGATGATGCTGTAGGTGAGGCATATGATAAGGTTGCACGCTTACTTAATCTAGGCTATCCAGGTGGACCGGTTGTTGATAAACTAGCACATCAAGGTAAACCGATATATAACCTACCTAAACCTTTTTTAAAAAACGAACCATATAATTTTTCTTTTTCAGGCTTAAAGAGTGCAGTACTTAACTTAGTACATAATATGAAGCAAAGAAATGAAAGTTTTAAGACAGAAGATATTTGTGCATCTTTCCAAGAAGTAGTAACAGAAGTGTTGGTTCAAAAAACTAAGGATGCCGCACAAGATTTAGGGGTAAAACAAATTGTTGTTGCAGGCGGTGTTGCAGCCAATAAAGGGCTACGCAAAAAATTAAGTGAACGTATCATTGATCTTGAAATATTAACACCAAGTATTCAGTATTGTACAGATCAAGCAGCTATGATCGGTATCGCAGCATATTACCAATATAAGAAGCAAGGCGCATTAAAGGATTATTATCTAAAAGGTAGTTCAGGTATTAATTTTACCTCATAAATAAGCAATATATATTAAATTATTATAAAATAAGCATATAATATAATCACCTATAAGGGAGGGATATTTATGTTTAAACTCATAAAAAGAATTATAAAATTAACAATACTACTTATTATATTGGCACCATTTATTATGCTGGCAATCATGTATAAAGGTTATAGTGCACCTGTTGAGGATTTTAATGATCATCAAGGATTATCGTTTACCGATATAGCAAGCTATAAATTAGATCAGTTTTTAGCAGATGATGAAGCTGAAAGTTTTGATTTTGTCTTAACAAGCTCAGAAGCAAATGCTGCATTAAAATCAGTATATGCAAGTAACAATCCTGATTTTGGTAAAACCGATGAATCCATTGATGCAAATTTAAGAAAATATGCAATTCCAATTGCATCAAATGGTGGGTTTAAAGGGATAACCGTAGATTTTAATGATACAGGATTAACTTTAGAAGCTGGTATAGAAGTAGGTTTTTCAAATATCTATTACCAAACAACATTATTTTTAGATTTAGATATAGAAATCGTTCAAGTTGAAATTGATGATGTATTACAGACACAATATAAATTAGTCATTAAAAATATTCAATTTGGTAATTTTCCAATCCTATGGATGTATGATGTAGCTGATTGGGTTGTAAGTCAGTTTACAGACGATGGTATTAATGGTTTAATATCGGATGCTGTCTCAGGTTTTGGAAATTATGATCTACGTACAAAATCTATATGGGTCAATTCAAATGATTTAATCAACCTCATTTCAAGTGAGGGTGATTCAAATCGTGCAATGATTGAAGCCTTATTAGGTTTTGTTGATGAAGAAGCATTATTAGTCTCAGGATTTGGTGAAGATGTAGGTGGTATCGGTATAGCCTTAGGTAAAATGCGTTCATCTAAATTACAATACCAAACGCTCAACCAAATAAGTGATCAATCTGAATTAGATAGCATGTTCCAAAATCAACTATCCAGTTTATTACTATCATCCTTAAGTGGTGGTAGTGCATTAAACTTTGATATGCATGAAGAATCCTTTAACCAATTGATTGAGTTCTATATTGGTGATGGTATGGATATGACCCAAACATTTATGCTAGATGCACATGAGTATACCTTAGAGACTTTACCGTTATTTGGAAAATTCATTGATAATAAAGTTCACTTTACAATTATTATGAACCTATATAAAACATCTGAACCAACTAACGTATTTAAAACAGACTTTACACTAGTTGCAACCCCATCAATTTCAGATGACAAAGAAGACTTAATATTTACAGTTGATGTGATTCATATTGGCGATGAAACGACCGTATCCAATGACAAAGTTCAAACAATTCTATCACTTGTAGGTGATAATGAGATGATCCAAGGTGATCAAATTATTTTAGAAGGTTTTATGGCAAACTTCTCAAATGCTGCAACTACAGTGGATAGTGTTTCAGTTGTTGGTATGTACATTCGATTTGTAGTGAGTCCAACAGCTGCAAACCAACAAGCATTTAGTGATTTACAAGATGCAATTAATGATGCGCTTGAAACAGTCTTAACAAATCCAGATTATGCAGCACTTCAAGATGTATATAACAATGACCCAGAAGATACACAAGGACTCTTAGACGCACTCAATGAACTTACACCAGCACAACAAGCAGCATTCTTTGCATCACTGAATGGTGCTTTAGAAACTGAAGTTGATTTAGACGCACTACTACCACAAAATTAATACATAAGGGACTCGATTTTCGAGTCCCTTATATTTATATAAATTGCAGTTAAGAAGGTATTGTTTTTAGATGAACCTATGCTAAAAAAATGTATAAGATTATGATATAATGGGTATAGATATTTTTCCATGCTAAAAGATTATTTTTGTAAGCTTTTAGCAATGAAATAAAGAGGGTGAAACTATGGAAAATCAATCAAATTTTATTAAAACAATAATGGAAAATGATTTAGAAAGTGGTAAGCACGATAAAATCATTACACGTTTCCCGCCAGAACCAAATGGCTTTTTACATATTGGGCATGCACGCGCAATTATAACAAATTTTGAACTTGCTAAAGTATTTAATGGTGAAACTAATTTACGCTATGATGATACCAATCCGTCCAAAGAAGATATTGTCTATGTAGAAGCTATTGAACGTGATGTTCGATGGTTAGGTTATGAACCTAAAGCCATATATTTTGCAAGTGATTATTTTGGTGAAATGTATAATCGTGCAATCCTTTTGATTAAAAAAGGGTTAGCTTACGTAGATGATCAAACTGCAGATGAGATTTCTAAAACCAGAGGTGATGTTGTTACCCCTGGTATACCATCGCCATATAGAAATAGAAGTGTAGAAGAAAACTTAGAATTATTTGAAGGAATGCAAGCTGGTAAATACGCTGAAGGCTCAAAGGTTTTACGTGCAAAAATTGATATGTCTAGTTCAAACATGAATATGCGTGATCCAGTACTTTATCGTATTAATTTTGAATCACATCACAACACTAAAGATCAGTGGAAAATATATCCAATGTATGATTATGCACATCCGATTGAGGATGCTATTGAAGGTATTACACACTCATTATGCTCATTAGAATTTGAAGACCACAGACCGTTATATGATTGGGTTGTACGTGAGACCGAAATGCCTTTAGTACCAAGACAAATCGAGTTCGGTCGTCTTGGTATTGAAAACACTGTAATGTCTAAAAGATATTTAAAACAACTTGTAGATTCTAAACTTGTTACAGGTTGGGATGACCCTAGAATGCCTACATTATCCGGTTTACGCAAAAAAGGATATACGAAAGAAGCTATTCGTGCATTCATTCTAGCAACTGGCTTAGCTAAGGTAAATAGTGAAGTTGAAATCGATATGTTAGAATCATTTGTTCGTGATGATTTAAACCTAAGAGCAAAACGTGTGTTTGCGGTATTAGAACCTTTAAAGGTAACGATCACAAACTATCCAGAAGATAAAATAGAATATTTTGATGTACCATATCACAATGAAAATGAGAGTTTAGGTAGTAGAAAGATTGCATTTTCAAAACACCTATACATAGATCAAGCAGATTTTTTAGAACAAAGACCAGATAACAAATTTAAACGTTTATCACTTGGTAGAGAAGTAAGACTTTTCCATACATACTTTATTAGAGCTAATGAAGTTATAAAAGATCATAACGGAAAAATCACCGAAATACTTGCAACGTATGACATAGAAACTTTATCTGGTAGTGGATTTAATGAAAGAAAACCTGATGGAACAATTCATTTTGTAGAAGCAACGACCGCACAAGCTGCACAGTTTAATTTCTATGGACCACTACTAAAAACAGATGATTCATTACCACTAGAAGAAAGATTTAATAAAGATTCATTGACTATCAAACAAGGATTTGTTGAGATGAGTCTAAAAGATGTAGCACACGAAGAAAAATTCCAATTTATTCGTAATGGTTTTTTCAATTGTTTCTATGAGAAGGATAATAAGTATAATTTTAACGAAATTGTAGCATTAAAGAAAAGTTATAAATAATTATGAAAATGCAAACTTGGTTAGATAAGTTAAATCCAAAACAAAAACAAGCGGCCACCCATGCTAGTGGCCCGCTTTTTGTCGTTGCTGGTGCTGGTACAGGTAAAACAAGAACTTTAACGACCAGAATAGCTTATTTAATTGAAGCACTTGGCGTTGCACCTGAAAGTATTTTAGCTGTAACGTTTACAAATAAAGCAGCTAAAGAAATGAAAGATAGAATCATTGAAATGGCAGGACCTTATGCCACAAATACGTGGGTATATACCTTCCATGCTTTTGGTGTCCAAGTCTTAAGGCGTGATATTGAACATTTAAAGATGGGTTATACAACCAAGTTTAATATCATTGATGAAGATGATGCAAAAGCAATGGTTCGTAAAATTATTAAGGATTTAAACTTAGATACAAAATCTTATAAAGCTAATAGTATACGTCATAAAATATCTGTATTTAAACATTTAAAGATTGATTATTTTGATAATGATACTGAACGTATTGTACTTGAAAGATATATTGAGGAATTAAGCGTAAACAATTTATTAGATTTTGATGATCTACAAATATTAACCTATAAACTTTTTAATGAACATCAAACTATTTTAGAATACTACCAAAATAAATTTAACTATATTTTGGTAGATGAGTTTCAAGATACTGACCATCTACAATATAAACTCATGAAACTATTAGCAGCTAAACACCAAAACTTATTTGTTGTAGGTGACCCAGATCAATCAATTTATGCGTTTCGTGGTGCAAACTATGACAATGCTAAACACTTTTTAAATGATTTTAAGAACCCAGATGGGTCTAAAGCTGAAATTATTTTAGATTTAAATTATCGCTCAACCAAACATATTTTGAAGTTTGCCAACCAATTAATTACATATAACCAAAACAGGCCAGTTACTAAGACATTAGAAACAAGCTTGGGTGAAGGTATAAAGCCTTTTATATGGGCTGCTCAAAGTGATTTAAATGAATCTCAAATGATCGCCAATGAAATTAATGATCTAGTGATTGATGGTAGCTATAAATATAGCGACATCGCAATTTTGTACCGAAATAATGCCTTAAGTAGAAGTTTTGAAGATGTCTTTATGAAGTATAACATCCCATATGTTTTATATGGGGGTATATCTTTTTATCAAAGAAGAGAAATTAAAGATATACTTGCCTACATTCGTTTGATTATTGACCCGAGTCTAGATTTTTATTTAATGCGCATAATCAATGTACCACGACGTGCTGTTGGTCCAACAACAATTAATAAACTCCAAGAACATGCAAAGTCTCTAAACATCTCGATGTTTGATGCAATCGAATCACTAGAAATTTCAGGTAAAACAAAACAGTCATTACTTGAATTTAGAGCACTCATTTTAGAAATGAAAAGTGATTTTGATTTTTTTACTGAATTATCTAAAGTCGTTGATTATGTTGCCCATAAGTCAGGTTACATCCAAATGTTAGAAACAGATAAAGATGAGTATGCTGAAGAACGTATTGAATATATCAAAGAATTGAAGAATCCATTTGTTCAAGCAGAACAATACTATGAAGGTAGTTTTATAGAAAAATTGATGCAGCTATTAGATCAAATCGCTCTTTATAGCGATTTAGACCGTAATACAAATAAGGATGCTGTTGTATTGTCTACCTTCCATCAGGTTAAAGGTTTAGAGTTCAAGGTTGTTTTTATGACAGTGATGGAAGAGCAAATTTTCCCTTCTAGTCAATCTTTTATGGATCCAGGAGAACTAGAAGAAGAACGACGTATCGCATATGTTGGTGTGACACGTGCTAAAGAAAGGCTATATTTGACACGCAGTGAAAAACGTTTATTATATGGGGCATTGATTTACCCTAGAGCTTCACGCTTTTTAAAAGAGATGATGCCTGATCAAGAAATATTTACTAAGAAAGAAATATTTAATAAACAAACAACAAGTGGTCAATCTAACTACTTAAAAGCTGGAGACCGCGTGATGCACCAAGTCTTTGGTATTGGAACAGTTGTAAGTGTAGATAAGGATATTGCTACAATTGCATTTGCAATACCACATGGTATTAAGCAGTTACTAGAGAGTCATCCAAGTATCAAAAAACTACAAAACTAAAGGTAGGTACACTCCGGTGTACACGCCTTTTTATTATCTAATGTCGTTTTATGAAAGGTTTTAAATAACATTAATTTACAAGTTTATATAAACATGCTATGATAACTGTTACACATGAATTTAGTTGCTTAAGAAAGAGAGATTTTTATGAAGAAAATAAGCGCATTGTTTATATTAATATTAACCCTTGTTGTGGTTGCATGTAAACCAAGTGGGTTGTATAAAATTGAGTTTGAAACAAATGGTGGTACAGCAATACCATCAATTGAGTTTGGTGAAGCATATACACTTGAACTTTTAGAGGCATTAAACCCACAAAGACCGGGGCATACATTTGATGCTTGGTATTTAGATGCGGAGTTAAATGAGGCCAACAAATTAGATGCTGATATTACAGGGTCTGTTACACTGTATGCTAAATGGATTGTAAATCAATATACAATTACATTTAATTTAGATGGTGGTACATTAAATCCAGAACAAGTAACTAGTTTTACTATATTTGATAGTGTCGCACTACTTGAACCAACAAAAGCAGGTTTTACATTTAGTGGTTGGTTTGTATCCTTAGAAGACCAAAGCAGTGTTTCATCTGTCAGTGTTGGAACATCAACTGATGTTTCATTTACAGCAAAATGGACATCAAATAACGAACTTGAAACTTTTACGATTGAGTTTAGAAATTATGACGGTACTTTATTAGCAAGCTATGATGTACTTGAAGGTACATTACCTGTTTATACTGGCTCAACACCAATTAAAGCAGCTGATGCAATTTACACATATGTATTTATCGGTTGGGATCAAACAATTGTTGTTGCATCTGAAAATGCAGTTTATACGGCTGTATTTGAAGAACAAATTATTGAACCATCCACAGCATTTGATAAAGATGATTTAAATGCAATCTTTGGTTTTGATATCTATGCATTATTACCTGCAATTGTTTCAAGTGATGCACTGATATTAGATTATAGTGATGAGTCATTCTATGTTGTGTATATCGATATTTTTACATGGAGTGAATCAGATGCAGATAATTATGACACATTATTATTTGATAGTTTAGCATATGATGCAGTTGAAGATTCTTATATCTTAGGAGATTTCTTTGTTTATGTATATATCGATGATATTACATATGAAGGTTTAACTGTTTATGGTATTGGTATTTACGGACCTAAAGATGGCACAACGCCAGTAGACCCTGAAGAACCTGTAACAAAACCATTTGATTCTAGTGAGTTAAATGCAATCTTTGGCTTTAATATCTATGCACTTATGCCAAGTTTTGTATCAGCAGAAACAATCATTAGTGATGTCAGTGATACAACATATTATGCAGTATACATAGATATCTTTACTTGGACTGAAGCAGATGCAGACCAGTATGAAGCATTACTAAATGCAAGTTTAACGTATGACGCTATTGAAGAATCATATGTATTAGGAGATTTCTTTATATATGTATTCTATGATGATGAAACATATGAAGGTTTAACAGTTTATGGTATCGGTATTTATGGTGATAAAGATGGTGGTACACCAGTAGATCCGGAAAATCCAGATACAGTACCATTTGACAAAAATGATTTAAATGCAATCTTTGGTTTTGATATTTATGCATTATTACCAGCATTTTCATCAAATGAAGTTATTATTACAGACTTTAGTGATGAAACATTCTTTGAAGTATATATTGATATCTTTACATGGGCTGAATCAGATGCAGACAATTATGATGATTTATTATTTAATTTATTATCATATGATGCAGTAGAAGAATCTTATGTTGTTGGTGGATATTATGTGTATGTATTTATCGATCAGGAAACATATGAAGGTTTAACCGTGTATGGTATTGGTATCTATGGCGATAAACAAGATCAAACACCGGTTGATCCAGTTGATGGGGTATACTTTAGTTTTAATGTTCAAAATACAACAACAACATTACCAGGTAGTTATAGTTTAAGTAATAATGTCACTTTAGATTTTCCAAATAATAATGGATTTGCTGTTATTACTGCAAGTCATTTAGCTAATGTTCAAACTGCACCATCTGGTTTAAGTCTAGGTAATATATTTGCTGCAAACGTGAGTGGAAATGCAAATCCAACCGTCTATCTAGAAATAAACACATTAGGTAATATCATTGACTCAATGAGTTTTGAAATAGAAGCTAGAAATAATTTTAGTACAACATTAACAGGTGCTAAATTACAAGTACTTGTAGGCGATGTTTGGACGGATTTAGCTGGTGGTAACTTCTATAGTCAAATTACTGAAGACAAAGTGTTAATTACAATTAACAATATTAATGCATCAAGATTTAGATTGTTATTCCAAGGTACTGGAGCAACATCAAATGGTGGTCAATTTATGATTGGCCAAGTAAATCTATATCAAGCACAAGCCCCTGCACCAGTATTTGAATTATGGAGTGATGTCGTTACAGACTTAGAAGCTAAGTTTGATGACCAAGATCTTAATATATATTTACCAGCATTTGAAGGGTTAACAGATTTAAGTGTTAATAAAATAAGTAACACAGAGTATGTCGTTTTAGCAACAACTGCATTAAATACATCAACACTTTATGCAGAGTATGTTGGACTACTACTAAACAAAAACTTTGTTAAAGATGATGCATTATCAGCATTACGTGGTGTGGATGTATATGTATATGTTGTAAATGATGATTTAGCATATGCAGTCTATTTAGAAATGCAAACAGGATTAGTTGAAATAACCATTTATAGTTTTGATGCTGTAGTTGATGCAGTAGAACTACAATCATTATCACCAAGACAATCTATTAATGATTATGAAGTATCTAAATTTGGTGTATCAGGCTTACCTTCTGTAGGTTCATTTGATGTATTAGTTGTACCTGTAGAAATCTATGGTGTACCATTTGATACAGACTATTTATCAAATTTAGAAATCGTATTTAACGGTACAAGTCTTCAAACAGGATGGGAAAGTGTTTCAAGTTTCTATTATAAGAGTAGTTATGGTAAGTTAGATCTTAACTTTGACATTGTACCAAAATATGTTACAAACAACCCAAGATCATTTTATGAAGGAAAAGGTTCAGATGGTGATCAGTTTGTTATAAAAGAAGCGTTATTAGCTTTAGATAGTTCAATTGATTTTAGTAAGTATGATTTTAATAATGATGGCACAATTGACTCAATCATCTTTATATATTCTGCAGACTACAATTATGATGTTGATCCTTGGTGGGCTTGGGTATTTAGCGCAAGATTTGGTGAAGCAGCTACGGTAGGTAGTTTAGATGGCAAAGATTTTGAGTATTATTTCTGGGCAAGCTATACATTTATTGAAGATGAAATATCTGGTAACATTAACTTAATTTTAAATGCTGAAACTTATATCCATGAGTTAGGACATTTAATGGGTATTGTAGACTTTTATCCATATGAGGATAATAATGACTATGGTCCAATGGGTGGATTTGACATGATGGACTATAATGCAGGTGACCATGGACCATTTAATAAGTTAGTCTTTGGATGGTTAGAACCATTACTAGCTCAAAAAGGTACATATCAAGTCACACTAGATAGTTATTCACTAGATACAGATGGCTTGAACAATACAATATTAATTCCTTATAATGCAAGTGATTTAAATGATGGTAATGCATTTGATGAATACCTACTGATTATGTTTTATACACCAAATGGTTTATATCAAGCACATAGAAACCTACAATATATTCCAACCAATGCAGGCATTGTAATCTATCATATTGATGCAAGATTAAATAATCAAGCAACCTTCTGGGGTGAATACTTTATTAATGATAATGAAGGCTCATCTAACTTTATCAATCAAATATTAGAAGCAGATAAAAACAACTCCATGCCTGGTAATACATCGTTAAGACAAAGTGATTTATTAACCAGTGGTACATTAAACCTAAATACGTATCAATGGAATCAAGGTGGCGCAATCAATGTATCTATTACAGTAGATTCTGTAATCTCAAATAGTTCAACATCAGTTACAATAACTTTAAGTTACTCATAGTATTTATGAGGGTGAGCAAAATTGCTCACTCTTTTTTCTATAAAAAAGTTAAACCATATAAATATGTCTATTATAAGCTAGGAGGTAGTTTATATGGTTTTAAATGAAGAACAAAAACAGGCGGTATATACAGATAATCAATGTGTGTTTTTACTTGCAGGTGCAGGCAGTGGTAAGACACGTGTAATTGTTGAAAGAATAAAGTATTTAATCTTAAAAGGAGTTGATCCAAAAGCTATTTTATGTATTACATTTACCAATAAATCAGCACAGGAAATGACACATAGATTAAGTGAATATTTGGTTGAAGCTTATACCTTTCATGGGTATTGTTATGAGGTTTTAAGCAAACACCAGAACTTTAAAATCTTTGAGCATAACAGTGAGTTTAGTGATGATGAAATACTCAAAATAGCAACTTATAAAAACAGCTTAAAAACAATTAGAAAGCCGAAAGTATATGATCGCTACACTTCATACTTAACAAATAGAAATTTGATTGACTTTGATGATCTTATGATGCATGCATTTGATTATATTTCTAATCATTCTTATCAATATATCTTTATTGATGAATTTCAAGATACAAACCTGCTTCAATATAAACTATTAAGTCTCATGGTGCATAAAGACACGCATATATTTGCAGTAGGTGATCCAGATCAATCAATTTATGCATTTCGAGGTGCTAGAGCAGAACTTATTGGCAAGTACTTAAAAGATTATCAAGCAACACTTTTAAAATTAGAAACAAATTACCGATCAAACCCTTATATTTTAGAGGCATCAAACAATCTAATCAAACACAATGTAAATCGCTATAAAAAGCGATTAATAGGTGTTAAACCATATGGGAATAAACCATTTGTTTATATTGGAAGTCAAATGAAAATTGTTGAATATATTATTTATACAATTAAGAAAAATAGACTATTTGATGCCGTTATTCTATACCGCAATCACTATATGGTCTCTTATCTTAAACAATCTTTAATTAGAAATTACTTGTTTGATGTAAACTTATTAAGTTTTCATGAATCCAAAGGATTAGAGTTTAAGACGGTTATTATTGTCGGATTAGAGAGTCTACCATTTGATAAAGAACATATTTACAAAAATGAAGCAGAAGAAAGAAGGTTATTGTTTGTAGGTTTAACCAGAGCAATGGATGTATTGTATTTGTTTTCTACTAGAAAAACACTATTTTTACGACAATCAAAAATAGAGATAATCTATCTATAAAATATAGGTTAATTAGGTATGACACATACGGCATCGTGGTATAATAATTAATAGGTGATATTTATGGACATTCTATCAAGAATTAAAACGTTAAGAAATCAAATCAATGAGGCTAATTATTTATACCATACCAAAGATAACCCAAGTATGAGTGATTTTGAGTATGACAAATTAGTAAAAGAACTTATGGAACTGGAAACAAAGTATCCAGAATATGATAGTGAAACATCACCAACCAAAAAAATTGGTGGTGTTGTTTTAGATAAATTCGAAAAACACACCCACCGTATACCTATGATGAGTTTGGGTAATATTTTTAACAAAGATGAACTTAAGGCGTTTTATGATCGTATATTAAAGATTGTACCAGATGCAACATTTACAACAGAACTTAAGATTGACGGTTTAGCTGTCACACTTATTTATGAAAAGGGTCAATTTATAAAAGCAGCAACACGTGGTAATGGTAGTGTTGGTGAAGATATTACAGCAAATGTACGTACAATTAAATCACTACCACTTCAACTTTTTGAACCAATTGATATTGAAGTTCGTGGTGAGATTTATATGTCTCATAAAGCTTTTAAGCATGCAAACTTAGAACGTGCAAACAATAATCAAGATCTATTTGTTAATCCTAGAAATGCAGCTGCAGGTACGATGCGTCAATTAGACAGTAAAGTGGTTGCCTCTAGGGGACTTGATTTGTTTGTATATAATGTTGTTGATGCAACGAACTACAAACAAACTCAACAAGACATTTTAGTCTATTTAGATCAACTAGGATTTCCAGTAAATCCAAATTATAAAGTTGTTCAAAACTATGATGATTTGAGTTTAGCAATTGATTATTATGATGAATTAAGAAAATCCTTAGGTTATGATACAGATGGTGTTGTTATTAAGGTAAATCAATTAAATTATTATGATGATATTGGTTATACTGCTAAATACCCTAAATTTGCAGGTGCTTATAAATTTGAGGCTGAAAAACAAGTAACTACAGTTGAAGATATAATCTTTCAAGTTGGACGTACCGGTGTGATAACACCGGTTGCCGTATTAAAACCGGTATTTATATCAGGTTCACTGGTTGCACGTGCAACACTCCACAATGAAGATTATATTATAAATAAAGATATACGTATAAATGACCAAGTATTTGTGCATAAAGCAGGAGAAATTATCCCTGAGGTGATTGAGGTTATTAAGGAAAGCCGTAAAGACCAAGTACCATTTAAGATGATCGATCATTGTCCCGGCTGTGGATCCAAACTTATAAGAAAAATAGGTGAAGCTGATTATTATTGTGTAAATGATCAATGTCCGGGTAAAAATATATTTGGACTGATTCATTTTGCTAGTCGTGTTGCTATGGATATTGATACGTTAGGTGAAAAAGTTGTAGAACTTTTACACAATCAAACGTTTTTACAATCTATTCCTGATATTTATAAACTCTATCAATATAAAGATGCCTTAATGGAATTACCTGGTTTTGGTCAAAAGAAGGTTGAAAAACTACTTGATGCAATAGAATCATCTAAACAAATGAGTTTTGATCGCTTAATCTTTGGGTTAGGTATTAAAAATGTAGGTGCAAAGGTCGCTAAGATTTTAGTAAAACACTACCCAAATATAGACCTACTTAAACAAGCAACTTATGAAGATCTCATTCAAATTGGTGATATTGGTCCTGAGATTGCACAGAGTATTACAAGTTACTTTAGTAATGCAATGAATTTAGAAATTATTGATGCGTTAGAGGCTTTTGGCTTAAATATGTCACAAGAAGTAGATGAAGTGGTTCCACATAGTTTTAATGGTAAAACTTTTGTTGTTACAGGTACACTAGAAGGTTTTTCACGCACTGAAGCCACAGAGTTAATAGAAAAATTAGGTGGTAAAGTAAGTGGTTCTGTATCAAAAAAGACCGACTATGTTGTTGTTGGTACAGATGCAGGTTCTAAATTAACAAAGGCACTAGAACTTGGTATAGAAGTATTAGATGAAGCCGCATTTAAGGTGAAAGTTAATGAATAATGATTGGTTACGCATCAAAGGTGCCAGAGAGAACAACTTAAAAGATATTGATCTAGATATACCAAAAAATAAACTTGTTGTCATGACAGGTGTTTCTGGTAGTGGTAAGTCATCATTAGCATTTGATACGATATATCAAGAAGGTCAAAGACGCTATATGGAGTCGTTATCCAGTTATGCAAGACAGTTTTTAGGTAACTATGAAAAACCGGATGTAGATGCCATTGAAGGGTTATCACCAAGTATTTCAATTGACCAAAGAACGACTTCAAATAACCCTAGATCTACAGTAGGCACAGTGACTGAAATTTATGATTACTTTAGATTATTATATGCACGTGTTGGTGTGCCTTATTGTCCGGGTTCAGATGAACCTGTGACCAAACAAACAATTGAGGAGATGACACTTCGTGTTTTAAAGTTACCCGAAAACTCTAAAGTGGTTGTAGTAGCACCCACAATTAATAGACAAAAAGGTACACATAAAGACAAGTTAGCTCAATGGTTAAAAGATGGTTTCACACGTGTTTGGGTAGACGGTGAAATCCATTTAATTGAAGAGATGGAAACTTTAGATAAAAACAAGTTCCATGATATTGCTGTTGTCATTGATCGTTTAGTTATTAAAGAAGGTATTCGCTCTAGAGTATATGATGCCATGGAGTTAGCTAGTAAATATGGTGAAGGCAAAACAAGAGTTATTGTTAATGATAAAGAGATTATCAATTTTAGTGAAAGATTCTTTTGTGAGGGTAGCGATTTTACAATACCTGAATTAGAACCAAGACTATTTTCTTTTAATACACCAATAGGTGCATGTCCACACTGTAATGGTTTAGGACTTAAAATGGATGTTGCTAAAGAATTGGTGGTAAACCCTGAAAAAGGAATTTTAGATGGTGGTATTATTCCTTATCGTCATGCGGATGATAATAATTTAAACATGCAAGAAATTGAAACCGTTTGTGCGCATTATGGGATTGATCCTTATGTACCTATTAGAGAAATACCAGAAGACCAATTAGATATTATATTATATGGCACTAAAGAGAAACTTGAGTTTACATTAGTTTCAAATAGTGGTAGAAAACATGAGAAGAAAGTTAAATTTGAAGGTGTCATCGATAACTTAAATCGCCGATATATTGAAACAGTTTCAGATTGGATCCGTAAATGGATAGAGTCATTTATGTCTGAATCAACATGTCCTGTTTGTAAAGGACATCGTTTAAATGAAGCAGCTTTATCGGTACGTATTAAAAATTTAAATATCAGTCAAATGATGAATAAACCTGTTGAAGTATTAAAGGATTTAATTTATGATTTAGAATTAAATTCTGAACAACAACAAATATCTAAACTATTAATAGATGAAATAGGACATCGCTTAACATTTTTAGATGATGTTGGTTTAGGTTATTTAAATTTAGCACGTGGTGCTGCAACCTTATCTGGTGGAGAGGCACAACGTATCCGTTTAGCAACCCAAATAGGTTCTAAATTATCAGGTGTTTTATATGTTTTAGATGAACCAAGTATTGGCTTACATCAAAAAGATAATGAACGCTTAATTAACTCTTTAAAGAAGATGCGTGATTTAGGTAATACATTAATCGTTGTTGAACATGACCATGATACAATGCTTGCATCAGATTATTTAGTTGATATTGGTCCATATGCTGGTGAAAATGGTGGTCGAATTATTGCTGCTGGTACACCAAAAGAGGTTATGGCAAACAAAAACAGTCTAACGGGTAAATATTTAACCGGTGAATTAAAGGTTGAAGTACCTAGTTTTAGACGTAAGGGTAATGGTAAAGATATATTAATTATTGGTGCTAAAGAAAATAATTTAAAAGATATTACAGTTGGCATTCCCTTGTCTAAGTTAACACTCGTTACAGGTGTTTCGGGTAGCGGTAAATCTACTTTAGTTAATGAAATTTTATTAAAAGGTTTACGCCAAAAACTCTACCGTGCTAAAGAATTAGCTGGTCGTCATGATATGATTCAAGATTATGGTTATATTGATAAAATAATTGAGATTTCACAATCTCCAATTGGTTATAATCCTAGAAGTAATCCGGCAACCTATACAGGCGTTTTTGATGATATTAGAGATGTATTTGCACTTACGAATGAAGCTAAAATGCGCGGATATAAAAAGGGAAGATTTTCATTTAATGTACGTGGTGGTCGTTGTGAGCATTGTAGTGGTGATGGTGTAATCAAAATTAGTATGCACTTTTTACCAGATGTTTATGTGCCGTGTGAGGTTTGTGAAGGCAAGCGATATAATCATGAGACACTTCAAATTAAATATCGCTCTAAATCCGTTGCAGATGTACTTGATATGACGATTGATGATGCCGTAGACTTTTTTGAAAATCATCCAAAAATATATTCTAAATTAAAAACCATTCAAGATGTTGGTTTAGGATATATTAAACTAGGACAGTCCGCACCAACCTTATCAGGTGGTGAGGCACAACGTGTGAAATTAGCATCAGAACTCTATAAACGTATTACACCAAAGACCTTATATATATTAGATGAACCAACCACCGGGCTACATACAGACGATGTGAAGCGTTTGGTTAGTGTGCTACACAAGATTGTTGATCAAGGTGCAACGATGGTTGTTATTGAACATAATTTAGATGTGATTAAGAATGCAGACCATATCATCGATTTAGGTCCAGATGGTGGCGATGCAGGCGGTTATATTGTTGGTATTGGTACACCTGAGGAGCTTGCTAAAAACACAAAGAGTTATACAGGTAGATATTTGATTGATTTACTCTAAAAGGAAATTATATGGAGAATAAACCAAAAGATCCAAACAAAAAGCATAAGTTCATACTACATTATCAATTAGGTATGGTTTTACATGTCAACTTTGGTATGCATGTACTCTTATTATTCATTGTAAACTTTTTTGTTGGTGGCATTACATATGGTTTATCCAGTAGATTTTATCCAGTTATATCATTAGATTCTATTGAGACATTTGTTGTAGCAATTGTGTTATTTACATTGATTGAAGTATTTATTAAAGGTCTCATGGTAAGATATCTATACACTTATGTACTTATGAGTTTTGGTGTAATGTTTTACCTAAGTAATCTACTAGCCTTTTGGCTTGTAGATTTAACGATTGCACAAGTTACATTTTTATATGATAGTGCAAACATATTTATATTTACATTTATTTTTATGATGATTCGTATACTTTTTACCAAATATGTTAGAGGATCTAAATGGATCCAGGGAGGTATATCACATGGCATATAAAAAATCGATTCGGCTAAAGAAGATAGCAGAAGATCTGAATTTAAAAATTGTGGCTGGGTTTGACGGTGAAGACAGACGTGTTGAGGTTGAGATGTTATCCAGACCAGGCGTTGAGTTTGCAGGATTCTTGGATTTCTTTGATCCACAACGTATATTACTCATTGGCTCTAAGGAAGCACATTTTCTAATGCTACTTGATGATAAAATTCAAATACAACGTGTAGATGCTGTATTAAAATTATTACCACCTGCTGTTATATTTAGCATTAATGTGGATATACCACAGTACTTTTTAGATTTAGGTAATAAATATAAGGTCCCACTATATAAATCTAGTGAGCGCACAACACCAATTAATTCTAAATTATATTCTTATTTACGTAGTGCACTAGCACCACGTGAAAGTATCCATGGAACCCTCTTGGATATCTACGGTATGGGTACATTAATCATTGGTAAGTCAGGTGTTGGTAAATCAGAAACTGCATTAGAACTCATTAAACGTAACCATATATTGGTCGCTGATGATCGAGTTGATGTTTATGAAACTGCACCGGGTATTATTATTGGACAAGCACCAAAAATATTAGAGCGATACATCGAAATACGCGGTATTGGTATTGTAGATGTCGTACAAATGCTAGGTGCCGGTGCTTTTAGAGAAAATAAAAAGATTAGATTAGTCATTGAACTTGAACATTGGGATAAAAATAAAACCTATGACCGTTTAGGTATAGAAACAGAGACGTATACAATTTTTGGTACACAAATACCAAAAATTACGATTCCTGTCTTACCTGGACGTAATAATGCAACATTAGTAGAATCTGCAGCAATGAATCAAAAACTTAAGTATTTAGGTTACAATGCAGCTGAAACACTTATACAAAATGTGGCGACTAAAGCTGCAACTAAAGGAGCAGAAGACGATGATGAATAGTTTTAAGAAGTACCAAAGTTATATTGTATATGGTAGTATGGCATTAGTATTTTTATTACTAATATTGTTTGCTACTATGGGCAGTGCACCTTATGGTTCGACTGCTTTTGAATTGGGTGCATTTTCTGTACAATGGTATGGCGTATTTATTTTATTTGGTATTATCATGGGTGGAACACTAGCATATCTAGAATTGGTTCGATATAAACAAGATCCTAATATCTTATGGGACGGATTGTTAATATTTGTACCTTCAGCAATATTTGGGGCAAGATTTTGGTATGTTATATTTAATTTAGATAAATATAATGGTGATTTTATGCGAATGATTAATATCGGTGAAGGCGGATTAGGTATTCACGGAGCCATTATCGTTGTATTCATCGGATTAATATATTTTTCAAGATGGAAGAAAATTGATTACTACTTTATCTTAGATATCGTTGGTCCAGGATTCTTAGTTGGTCAAATCTTTGGACGTTGGGGTAACTTTATGAACCGTGAGTTATACGGCCCAGCTGTTGATAACTTAAACTGGTTACCACCATTTATTAGAGACAACATGAATATTACAGGACAACTGCGTCATCCAACATTTCTTTATGAAAGTAGTTGGAACTTAGTAGGATTAATTTTAATATTAGTTTTTAGAAGATATAAACAAGTTAAAGTAGGCGATATATTTGCATTCTATTTAGTATGGTATGGCATTGGCCGCATACCAACAGAATTACTTAGATTAAATAGTGGTGTTGCTGAACCTTTAATGCTATTTAATATTCCAGCAAGTATTGCGACATCCGTAGGTTTAATCATTGCAGGTGTCTCTATATTCTTATATAGAAAATTAAAAGTTAAAAATGTGCCAAGTTATAATGATTACGGCAGAAAAGCAGTATTATTCGACTTAGATGGTACATTATTAGATTCTATCGAACTCATTTATAAAAACATTACTGAAACTTTGAAAGTTCACTTCCCAGATTTAAAATTAACCAAGGATCAATTAAAAGCTTTTGTTGGACCAACGCTATATGAATCTTTTGGATGGTATGAAAAAGATTCTAAGAAGGTCGAGGCAATGATACAAACATATAGAAAAATTAATGATAAAAACCATAAAATTGAAGTAAAATCATTTAAAAATGCAGAACTTGTATTACAAAGTTTAAAAGCACATGATTATTTAGTGGGTATTGTAAGTAGTAAGGTTAATAGATTTGTTAAGCTGGGCTTAGAACAAAACAACTTGATGCAATATGTAGATGTAGTCATTGGTAGCGATGATTGTACAAAACATAAACCAGATCCAATGCCGATTTTAATGGCCTTAGAAAAGTTACATGTTGGGCCTCAAAATGCTAGTTATATTGGTGATCATCCAAACGATATATTTGCTGCTAAAGCGGCAGGTATACAAGCAATAGGTGTATCATATTCAGTGCATTATGAAGATTTACTTGCGTCTAAACCAGATATTTTGGTGGATGATTTAGAAAAACTATTATATATATTTTAAGGAGTATCTCATATGATTTATGATTTATTAATCATCGGGTCAGGTCCAGGAGGCATGACTGCAGCAATTTATGCTAAACGCGCAAACTTAAAGGTCATGTTATTTGAAAAAGGCGCACCAGGTGGTCAAATTGTGGATACTGCCGAAGTGGAGAACTATCCGGGATTTACAAAAGCAAAAGGTTATGAGCTTGCAACAGCAATGTTCGAGCATGTACTTGCTTTAGGTGTAGATGTTAAGTTTGAAGAAGTATTAGAAATTAAAGATTTAGGTGAAACAAAAGTTGTTGTGACACCAAGTGAAAGTTTTAAGACTAAATCCGTATTGATTACAACCGGTGTTGTACCAAGAAGATTAGAAATACCAGGTGAGATGGACTATACAGCACAAGGTATTTCATGGTGTGCAATTTGTGATGGACCATTATATAAAGATAAAAAAGTTGTTGTCATAGGTGGGGGGAACTCAGCAGTTGAAGAAGCATTATTTTTAACAAATATTGCAACACATGTAACAGTTATTCAAAATTTAGACCATCTAACAGCCGATAAAAAGGCACAAGACTTACTAAGAAAAGCAAATAATGTTGATTTTATTTTTAATGCGAAGGTAAAATCCTTTGTTGGTGATCATGCACTTAAAGGCGTTGAAGTTGAAGTTGATGGTGAAACTAGAATTGTTTCAACAGATGGTGTATTTGAATATGTAGGATTAATCCCTGCAACCGCCTTTTTAAACGGTTTAGACCTATTAGATAATCAAGGGTATATACCAGTTAATGATTCATTTGAATCTAAGGTCAGTGGTATCTTTGCTGCAGGTGATGTAACGGTTAAAAAAATCAGACAAGTAGTTACAGCCGTTAGTGATGGTGCAATTGCAACCCAAAACATTATTAAATATTTAGAAAATCTATAATCAAAGGATTGAAGTTAATTTGAGTTTTGCTAAAGAAGTCAAGAATGAACTGATCCAATTAAATACAACCAATGAAGAACAACTTGCAGAACTATCAGCAATGATTGATTTAGCAAGTGAACTTTCTATTTCTGAAGGTGTACCAACCCTTTGGTTTAAATCGAATAACCCAACCGTTTCTAGACGTTTTTTAAAATTACTTAAACAACAATATAAAATTGACTCAACATTACTTACAAAACAAATGGGTAATTTTAATAAAGGTTACCAAATTAGATTAGGTATTCAAGATGCATTAAAAGAAATCATGTTGGAACATGGTATATTAGGTGATAAGGATGCATCTGAATTTTTAACGAACTCCTTAGATACAAAACTAAGTTATTTAAGAGGTGCATTCTTAGTATCTGGTTCTGTAAATGATCCTAA
>CAZRKJ010000003.1:0-26388 GCA_964600775.1 uncultured Acholeplasma sp. | reverse complement strand
TTATTGAACCAAGTGATGATCCAAAAGATAGTGCATATTTTTGGAATGGTTCTAGAGGTGATGATACGGGAATATTGTGGATTGATCCAAAAGTTAAAATGGCTGGACGTGACGTATATAAGTTTGCTGTAGATATAATGCCTAAAGCAATCCACAAAGTATTAGAAAAAGCTAATTTAACAATTGATGATATTGATTTAATCATTCCTCATCAAGCAAACTATCGCATCATTCAAAGTGTCGCTAAAGATATGAATTTACCACTTGAAAGATTCTTAATGAATTTAGAAGAGTATGGTAATACATCAGCAGCAAGTATTCCATTTTTACTTGATGAGCATAAATCGACTAACAGAGCAGTTAAAAAAGTGTTGCTAGTCGGGTTTGGTGGTGGCTTCACTTGGGGTGCTGCTATCCTAAATGTGTAGGTAATAACTTATGAAAACAGCAATTTTATTTTCGGGTCAAGGTGCACAATATGTAAATATGGGCATTGATTTTATCGAAAATATCCCAAGTATAAATCAAAATGCAAAAGCCTATGCGCAATTACTAGATCTAGATATACTAACCGCTTTAAAAGATGAAACAAAAATCAATGACACACGATACACACAACCTTTAATGGTTGTTGTAGAAATGCTTATACATGACTATTTAATATCACTTGGATTAAAGGTTGATGGTTATACTGGCTTTTCTCTAGGTGAGTTTTCAGCACTCTATGCTGCAGGATTTTACAAAGCAGAAGATATCCTAAAAATTATAGATATGCGTGCAAAACTCATGCAAGAAGCATCTGCAAACTATCCTGGTAGTATGGCTGCAATTCTAGGTTTGGCAGATGATGTTGTTGAAGATATTTGTAAGAAAGTATCAAACTTAGATGAATTTGTAGTTCCTGCAAATTATAATTCGGATGGTCAATTAGTGATTTCTGGTTCTAAAGCAGCCGTTCAAAAAGCTGCTGAGCTTGCCAAATCAAGTGGTGCACGCAGAGCAATGATCTTAAATGTTTCTGGTGCATTTCATTCACCTTATATGAATGAGGCTGGTAATAGTTTAAAATTATATGCAGAAGATTTTAAGATTCAAGAACCAAGTAAGGTCGTCTATGCAAATACAACAGGTAAGCCATTATCTAAGGTAGATGTCATTGATGAAATTTATGAACAAATTTCTAATCCGGTGTACTTTAAACAAACCATCAAACAAATGGTTCAAGATGGCTATGAACGTTTTATTGAAGTCGGACCAGGACAAGTTTTAACTGGTTTAGTTAAAAAAATTAGTCCTGAAAGTGCTGTACATAGTGTGTCAAAATTTGAAGATATTAAAAATATAGAGGAGATTTTAAAATGATATTAAAAGATAAAGTAGCCTTAGTTACTGGTGGTTCAACTGGTATTGGTAAAGCGATCGCAACAAAGTTAGCATCAATGGGTGCAAATATTGTTGTTAACTATTTTGTTGGTCCAGAAGAAGCTCAACAAGTAGCAGATGAACTTTCAAAAACATATCAGGTTAAAGCAATTGCCTTACATGCCGATGTATCAAATTTTGAATCAGCTGCAAAGCTAATTGATGATACGGTTGCAGCAATGGGTACATTAAACATTGTTGTAAATAATGCAGGCATCACAGATGATGCATTGGTATTAAGAATGACAGAACATCAATTTGATCGTGTAATCAATACTAATTTAAAGGGTGTATTTAATATTTCAAAACATAGTGCAAGAACATTACTTAAGGCTGGATATGGTAGAATTATTAATATTGCATCAGTTATTGGTGAATACGGTAATGTTGGTCAAGTAAACTATGGTGCAGCAAAAGCTGGTGTAATTGGTATGACCAAGACATTAGCAAAAGAATTTGCATCTAGAAAAGTAACAGTAAATGCAATCGCACCAGGCTTTATTGAAACACAAATGACAAAGAATTTGCCAGCACAAGTCCGTGAAGAGATGTTAAAATATATTGCATTAGGTAGTTATGGACAACCAGAGGATATCGCTAATTTAGTTGGTTTCCTTGCATCTCCAGAAGCAGCATACATTACAGGTGTTGTCATTGATGTTGATGGCGGTTTAACAATTTAAAAAGTGGGTGAACATATGAAACGTAGAGTCGTTATTACAGGACTTGGAACATTAAATCCAGTTGGTAATACAGTGGATGAATCATTTGATGCAATTATTCAAGGTAAAAATGGTTTAGGTCCAATTACAAACTTTGATACAGCAAATTCAAAAGTAAAGATTGCTGGTGAACTTAAAGATATTGATTTTGAAACATATCTCGATAAAAAAGAAATCAAACGTAGCGATAAAGTTATGATTTTAGGAACAATTGCTGCGATGCAAGCCTACAAAGACAGTGGTTTAAACGAAAATGATTATGATCCCTATCGTTTTGGTGTTTATGTGACATCAGGTATTGGTGGTTTAAATACAATGGAACAAGATATATCTATTAAAGCACTACGTGGTGCAGATAGAATATCACCATTTTTTATACCAAATTCAATCGTTAATATGGTTGGAGGCATGATTTCTATTAAGTTTAAAGTTAAAGGTCCAAACATTCCAATTGTTACTGCATGTTCTGCAGCAACAAATGCAATCGGTGAAGCTTTTAGAAGTATTCGTGATGGGTATTTAGATTTAGCATTTGCAGGTGGTGCTGAGGCTAGCATAAATGAAACCGGTATTGGTGGATTTGCTGCATTAAAAGCTTTATCTACTGAAACAGATGTCAATAAGGCATCACGTCCATTTGATAAAGAGCGTAGTGGCTTTGTTATGGGTGAAGGTTCTGGTGTACTTATTTTAGAAACACTTGAAAGTGCTAAAAAACGTGGTGCAAAAATTTATGCAGAAATTGTTGGCTATGGCTCAACATCCGATGCATTCCACATGACTGCTCCAGACAATGAAGCAGATGGATTAACCAAAGCAATCGAGTTGACATTAGCTGATGCAAATGTCAAACCAGAAGTTGTAGGTTATATTAATGCACATGGTACGTCTACGCTTTTAAATGATAAAATTGAAACCTTAGGTATTAAACGTGCATTTAAAGCACATGCTTATGATTTAAATGTATCATCAACTAAGGGTGCAACAGGACATATGTTAGGTGCAACCGGTGCAGTTGAAAGTATCTTTTGTATTAAAGCACTTCAAACAGGCTTGATACCACCGACAATTAACTATGAGAATTTTGACTCAGAATGTGATTTAAATTACACAGTCAATAAATCAGTTTCTAGAGCTATTGATTATGCAATGAATATCAATGTTGGTTTTGGTGGTCAAAATGCTGTTGTATTATATAAGAAATATGGAGAATAATCATTATGGCATTATTAAATAGAGAACAAATACAAGAAATATTACCACATAGAGATCCATTTTTAATGGTCGATGAGGTTGTTGAGTTTGAAGAAAAACAACGTTGTGTTGGTATTAAGTATGTAAAAGCAGAAGAATACTACTTTAAAGGTCACTTCCCACAATACCCAGTGATGCCAGGTGTTCTAATTTTAGAAACAATGGCACAAGTTGGTGCGATTGCCCTTTTAAGTATTCCTGAGTTTAAAGGAAAAATCGGTTTCTTCACAGGTGCTAATAATGTTAAATGGCGTAAACAAGTTCGTCCAGGTGATACTTTAAAAGTTGAAACCGTATTAACTAGAATCCGTGGTGCATTTGGAGTTGGTAGTGCTAAAGCATGGGTTGATGGTGAATTAGTTTGTGAAGCAGACATTAGTTTTGCTATAGGCTGATCATGGTAAAAGTTAAATTAATAGAGTTTAAAAAAATACCATCTACAAATACTTACCTCAAAGAAAACTATGAGAAACTAGAATCATTTACGTTTGTTCGTACCGATTACCAAACGAAGGGTAGAGGTCAATTTGAACGTCAGTGGATGAGTGCTAGTGGCCGTAACCTTTTACTATCGTTTGTACTTAAAGACATACATATTAGTCAGTTAACTACAATCAAAGAATGGGTAAAGAGTGCGATCTTTGCAACTTTAGGTTCATTTGGATTAGATGTGTATTTTAAAGAGCCAAATGATGTGTACTGTAATGATAAGAAGTTGTGTGGTATTTTAATTGAGACGAAAGGCTCTGGTCAACAATTAGATTATGTTGTTGTAGGGATGGGTTTAAATGTAAACCAATTCTTATTCCAAAACTTTAAAGCAACTTCATTATTTATTGAAACTAAAAAAACACATAGTGTGACAAAGGTTATGTCAAAATTGATCACTAACCTTTTAGAAAGTTATTTCTAGGTGTACCATGACTATCAAAAGACTTATAATCATTTCAATCTTTGCATCGCTTATTGCGGTATCTACGTTTATTAACGTTCCGATACCACCAGTAAGCTTTACACTGCAAACATTAATGATTGTATTAACAGGACTCTTATTAAATCCATTAGACGCATTTTTAGCAGTTTTGGTCTACTTAAGTGTTGGAGCAATCGGTGTACCGGTATTTACATCAGGTGGTGGACCACAAAGTTTTGTTTCACCAACCGGTGGATTTCTAATTTCGTTTTTAGTGGTTGCACCAGGTATTGCACTATTTAAATCTGGTAAAAAGAAACTATTCAAAGATAGTTTGGTAATATTCATCTTTGGATTTATTGCAGTGTATATATTTGGTATACTCGGATTCATGAGTGTGATGCAAGTCGATCTTTTATATACGATTGGGTTATTTATTCCGTATTATATATGGGATATAGCCAAACTTATATTTGCATATTTGGCATATTATTATATGCCTCAAAATATTATAGAACAACATTTAAATGGCAGATAATTCTGCCATTTTATCATTTTACACACAATTAACTTATATAAAGCATTGATGACTGACAATAGTCAAAAGTTTGCTATAATCTATAAAGATAACAAGGAGAGATGTTTAAATGTTAGAAGTACTCATCATCGGGGCAGGTCCTAGTGGTCTTTATGCTGCATTTTTGGCAGGCCTTAGAAACTTAAAAGCTGCAGTCATCGAATCTAGCCAAGAAGCTGGTGGCCAATTAACTGCTGTATACAAAGATAAATATATATATGATATTCCAGGATTTCCAAAAATAACAGCAAAAGATTATATTGAAGGGCAAGTTGAGCAATATAATCGTTTTAAGGATACATTGCCAATCTATTATAATGAAGAGGCAGTGGATATTAAAAGAATGGATGACCATTTTGTTGTAACAACAACAACGATGACAATTGAAACAAAGTTTGTTTTAATTGCTCATGGTGGTGGCGGTTTCGTACCACAAAAATTAAAAACAGATCAACATTTTGAAAATATTTTATACTTTATAAAAGATATAAGTCAATTTAACGGTAAAAAAGTAATTGTATTAGGTGGTGGAGATTCAGCACTTGATTGGGCAATCGATCTATCTGAGCACGCAAGTGATGTCACATTAATTCATAGAAGAGATGAATTTAGAGCACTTCAATCGAGTGTGGACACATTTAAATCAAAAGGACATATCCTTACACCTTATATGATTGATGCAGTTGATGGCCAAGATGGTATTGCGACAAAACTGCATCTTAAACATGCAAAAACGCATGAAAAAATATCTGTTGATGCAGACTACATCCTTGTAAATTATGGTTTTGTCTTAACAAAATCTAGATTAGATGAATGGGGCATTCATGGTGAAAAAGGTCTAATTAAAGTAGATTACACAATGCAAACCAACATACCTGGTATTTACGCAGCTGGAAATGGTATTGATTATCCAGGTAAGGTCAAATTGATTTCAACTGGTCAAGGAGAAGCAGCGACTGCAATTCAATCGATAACAACCCTACTGTATCCAGAAAAAACAAGAAGATTTGAACACTCAACAACCTTAATTAAAGATTAATACAGCCTTACTGGGCTGTATTATTTTTTTCTTCAATTTATAATCATATGTATTGTGTTTTACACAGTACTTGTGATATTATAGTAGTGTGTAATACACAATAAAGGAAAGGATGTATATCTTGAACACTCAATTTAAAAAAGGCATATTAGATTTGTGTATCCTAAAAGTGGTTAAAGATCAAGAAATGTACGGTTTTGAGATTATTGATAAATTATCAAACATACTAGATATAAATGAAAACACAATTTATCCAATCTTAAGAAGGCTAACCGAACAAAAACTCTTTACGACATATGCTAAGGATAGTCCGCATGGGGCACAAAGAAAATATTATAAGATCACGAACAAAGGTGATGATAAGTTATCAATGTACATTGATGAATGGGATACTTTTATAAGTAATGTGAATCAAATTTTAGGGGGTAAAATAAAATGAATAAAGAAACATATTTAAAAGAATTACGTAACTATTTAGAACAAAAATCTGTTGCATCAAAGGATGTTGCAACAGTTATTAGTGACTACTCAGAGTTATATGATGAGGCAACAGATTTAGGTAATGATGACCAAAGTGTTGCAGAAAAGTTAGGTAGTCCAAAAGATATTTTTATAGCAATTAAGGATACTCTAAGCTTTTCAAAAAAAGATGATAATAAACTGGTAGCTATTTCACCGTTTATTGCAACCATTTTATTCTTTAGTATTGGTTTTGGTTTAGAGGGCTGGTCATATGCATGGTTAGTATATTTGATCATACCTTTGACTGCTATATGGTCTAGTGAAAAGGGTAAAGAAAAAATTATTGGGTCATCACCATTTGTTGCAGTAATTATATTTTTTGCACTTGGCTTTATTGGTGGTCTATGGCATCCAGGGTGGCTTATATTTTTACTTGTTCCTTTTGTTGCAATCATATTAGATGAAAAAGGTAAAGATAAGATTATTGCGCTGTCTGTATTTATAATTATTCCTACATTTATATTAATTGGTACCTATGTTTCACCTACCTTTTATGCATATGGTTGGGCAATGTTTGCTATTACACCAGTACTTGCACTTATTCTAAACCCAATGAAACTAAAAGAAGTAGTTATGTTATGTGCAATCCTACTTGCTGTTGCTGCTCAATTAACAATTTATTTTATGACAGGTGATGTGACGTATACATGGTATCCATATATCTTACCAGTGGCACTTGCATTACTCTTTGGTTATGTTGATCTCGTTATTGATGCTAAACTAAATTTTAAAGAAAAAGCATGGGTTGCAATTGCTATTTTATTAGTTGTTGTAGCATACCTAACAGTTAGTTTACTTATACCGAATGTGTGGGGATGGTCGTGGATTATCTTATTATTGATTCCAATGATTGGTATTTATGACTCATCTAAATTTAAAACACCTGTAGCATACACACCATTTATAGCTGTAATCACCTTTATGATTTTAGGTACAATATTTGGTCTATGGCATATTGCTTGGTTGGTATTCTTATTAATTCCTATGACTGCAATATTAACAGGATCAGATGATAAACCTAAAATTATTGAAACAGATGAATCAAGTGAAGATTAACATAACTTAAGTAAAACCCTTAAGTCTTAAGCTATAATTTGTTATAATAAATATAGAAAGGTTAAGGATAATATGACTATAAAAGAATTTTTAGATACAAAAAAACCAGATAAATATATCATCACTGACCGTATGCGTACACCACTTAAAACAGAACAATTAAAGTGGTTGGATTTATCTGATATTGAAGTACGTACAACTGATTTACTTGCTGATGGTACAGTAAGAATTCATTCGGATTTTATGCCGGATGGATGTTAATTGTTTTTAAAACATTTGAAAGGGTATTTTATATGAATATCCTTTTTTCTTTTATAGATATTCTAAAGTATATGGGATTTATATCATCCTTTAAATGGCTTGAATAGATAATTTGAATAGATATCTTAAAGGGTTGACATCTTTAAAAAAATATATATAATATATGCGATTAGTTTATATTAATTGAACTATATGTATATAAATAGTAAACTTATAAGCACTTACATGACATTATATTTTACAATGAGTAAACACGTAAATAGAAAGGAATCAATCATGGCATTTATCGAATTAAAAGATGTAACAAAAGAGTTTAATAATCAAGTGGTATTAAGAGGTATCGACCTTGAAATTAAGAGTAATGAATTTGTTACTTTACTTGGACCATCTGGTTGTGGTAAAACAACGACATTAAGAATAATAGGTGGTTTTATAGAACCTACGGGTGGTGAGGTTTTATTTGACGGTGTAGATATTTTAAAGCTACCTGCATATAAAAGGCCAACCAACACTGTATTTCAAAGATACTCCTTATTTCCACATCTTAATGTTTATGAAAATGTCGCATTTGGTTTACGTGTCAAAGATCAAAATAGAGATGCTAAAAAGCAAATAGAAGTACTTAAAGAAACATATAAAAAAGATTGTGAAGCACTACAATATAAAGTAAATCATGACAGAAGCAATAGTGAAGTATTAAAACTTGAGGTTAAAGAACAAAAAGCCGCATTAAAGGTTAAATTAAAAGAAGCCATAGAAGTGGTTAAAACTACGTTTGTTTCAAAGAAAAAATATGAATATATTATTGAAGAAAAAGTCTCTAAATATTTAAAGATGGTAGGCTTAGATGGTTATGAAGACCGCTCGATTTCTAAATTAAGTGGTGGCCAAATGCAACGTGTTGCAATCGCAAGAGCATTAATTAATGAACCAAAAGTGTTATTACTGGATGAACCACTAGCAGCGCTAGATTTAAAATTGAGACAAGAAATGCAATATGAACTCAAAGAAATTCAAAGAAGTGCTGGAATTACATTTATATTTGTAACCCATGACCAAGAAGAAGCTTTAACAATGAGTGATAAGATTGTTGTTATGAATAAAGGTGAAATCCAACAAATTGGTACACCGGTTGATATTTATAATGAACCGATCAACCGTTTTGTAGCAAACTTCATTGGTGAATCAAATATCGTATCAGGTATCATGAAAAAGGATTTTTTAGTTAGTTTTGATGGGTATGATTTTGAATGTGTAGATAAAGGCTTTGATACAGACCAAGTTGTTGATGTTGTCTTAAGACCGGAAGATTTAGATATAGTTGAACTCGGTCAAGGTAAAATAAGTGGTATTGTCGATAGTGTTATTTTTAAAGGTGTACATTTTGAAATTGATGTGAAAACAAAAGACCGTATATATACTGTACATACAACGGATTTTAAACCAGAAGGTATGTCGGTAGACTTAGACTGGTACCCTGAAGATATCCATGTCATGGAGGTCTGGTGATGATTAATTTCCCGAAGAAACAACAGATCATCAAGGATACTAAGAAATTAAATTTTGAGTTTTATTTAGGTTCACCATATTACTTAATGATCTTTGTTTTAGTCATTATTCCGATTGTCTTAATGTTACTTTATGCATTTACAACCGATGCAAGTAGTTTGGTGTCTATTCGATTTACAATTGACAATTTTATTGAGTTCTTTGTCCAACCAACCTTTATTTCAAGTATGTTAGAAAGCGTTTATTTATCCTTTGTTTCTGCTGTTATATGTTTATTTATTTGTTATCCAGTAGCTTTTATCTTAAGTAGAAGGAAATTAATTACACAAAAGATTTTGGTTGCATTAATTACATCAAACATGTTTATTAATTCATTATTACTTGCATATGCCGTACGTTCTATATTTGAAATGATTGGTAGTGCATTCTTTGATCAATCAAGATATTTACTAGGTACAGATTTAGCAATTATAGCAGGTATGGTTTATCTATATTTACCATTTATGTTGTTACCAATTTATACACATATGGCCAAGCTAGATAAAAACTTATTTGAATCTGCAGAAGACTTAGGTGCAAACAAACTACAAACCATTGTAAGAGTAGTCATTCCTATGTCATTATCTAGCGTTTTAACAGGTTTTATGATGGTATTCTTACCAGCATCAACAACACTTGTTATCACGCGTTATTTGGGTGATGGACAGCGTAAAATGATAGGGGATTTGATTGACCTTGCATTTAAGAGTGGTAAGTTTGGGTATGGTGCAGCAATTGCATTGGTACTGGCAGTCATTTTATTGTTCTTTGTATTCCTTATAAAGAAGGTTGATAAATATGAGGGGGTGCTTGCTAATGAAGAGTAAAAGTAAATTATTTGCAGATGTTTATATCTTCTTAGTTTTATTATTTGTTTTAGTACCTTTGATATCAATGATTATATTTTCATTTAATCAATCAAATTCATTAATCGTTTTTACAGGGTTTACATTTAATTGGTATGTGGATTTATTTACATCAAGATCGCTTAGAGAACCAATTTTAAATACGTTGCTGGTTGCAGGAATTTCAACATTTGCAGCAGTTATCTTAGGTACTTTAGGGGCAATGGCACTTGCAAAGCAAAATAGAATATTCAGAGAACTTGCATTATCTGCTAATAACATTCCAATTCTTTCCCCAGATATTTTAACGGCTGTAGCATTCTTTGTATTCTTACTAGCATTTAGTATTGAGCGCGGATTAGCAACGATGATTCTAGCGCATATATCCTTTTCTACACCATATGCTTTATTAGCAATCTATCCAAAGGTTAGAGGATTAGATCCAAACCTAATAGACGCTGCTTATGATTTAGGTGCAACACCAGGTAAGGCATTATGGAAAGTCATCTTACCACAATTAAGAGGATCAATTGTTGCTGGGGCAGCAATTGCCTTTACAATGAGTTTCGATGATTATATAATATCTAAGTTCGCAAGTGGCGAGTTAGTCAATAATATCTCAACATATATGTATTCTCAATCACATGGTATACGTCCGAACATTAATGCATTATCCACAATAATTATCTTTATTATTGGCATAAAAGTAATCTTAGATTATGTCAATTTAAGAAATAAAAAACAAGAGGAAGAATAAAATGAAAAAAATATATACATTAACATTTTTAATGGCAGCACTATTTATACTTAGTGCATGTACATCGAATGCTTTAGTCATTTATATGCCTAAAGAATATATCTCAGAAGATTTAGTTGATGCATTTGAAGCTGAAACAGGTATTAACGTAGCCTTACGTTACTTTGATTCAAATGAAGTCTTATTAACAAATGCTAAAGTTAATTCTTATGATTTAATTATCCCATCAGACTATGCAATTGAAGAGTTAGCTGTTGAAGGTTACTTAAAAGCACTAGATTGGGATCGTATTGATTTTGAATTAGAAGATTTATCAGTAAATCTATCCAATGCAATTGATGTATTAGATACTGAAGGGTTTGATATTCTAGAATATGCAATGCCATATTTTTGGGGTACAATTGGTCTAATTTATAACAACACAATTGATGGTTTATATGAAGATTTAGTCGATCAAGAGTGGGGTATCTTAAATGATGCTACATACTCAAAAATGATTTATGATTCTTCAAGAGATGCATTTATGGCTGGTTTATATGCTAATGATTTTGCAATGAAAACTGCAACAGCAGCTCAAGTTGAAACAGCAAAAGATTTTTTAATTGATGCATATTCAAAATCAAATGCAGTTATTAAATCAGATGAAATCTTAAGTGAAGCTATTAGCAACCAAACACCATATGATGTTGCAATGGTCTACTCTGGGGATGCAGTTTATATCTTACAAGAAACAGATAATTATTCATTCTTTGTACCTACAATGACGAATGTTTGGATTGATGGATTTGTTATCCCTGAAAATACAAAACAAGAAGATTGGGCTTATGAGTTTATTAACTTCATGACAACATATGATTCTTTATTAGAAAATGCTACAGCTATGGGTTACTCACCTATTAGTGAGCAAGTTTATTTAGATCTATATGCTGATGAAGAGTTTAATTGGGATAATGATCGTATTGGCTATGCATTTTCAGTTGCTTATCAAAACTTTGAATTCTACAGATATGATGCGGATTTAAAACGTTTATTAGATGATGCTTGGGAACTTGTCATCTTAAGTAGATAAATTATTTTATAATTTAATAGTATTTATAAAAAAATATCGAATAACGCTTGATGGAACAACGAAAATCCATAAGTAAAGTTTTCGATATTTTTTTTCAAAAACTGAATATAAATTGTTTGACATTGAAAAAAAATAAGTGTACAATCAAGCATAATTAAAAAAATAAAGGGGAAACAATGAAAACAAAGCAAGATATTTTAAAGAGTATTGAAGCACATGATGTGAAATATATTCGATTGATGTTTACAGACATGTTAGGCGTGATTAAAAGTGTAGAAGTACCAAGTACCAAGATCGAAAAAGTCTTGAATAATGAACAGATGTTTGACGGTTCATCTATCGAAGGTTTTGTAAGAATCCAAGAAGCAGATATGTTTTTATACCCGGATTTAAATACTTGGCTCATACTTCCCTGGGAGACACTAAAAAATGGCACAGTTGCACGTTTAATCTGTGATATTTATAGACCAGATGGTAAACCATTTGAGGGTGATCCAAGACACGTTTTGAAAAAAGCATTGAGTCAAATGAAAAAGTTAGGATTTTCAAAGTTTAATGTAGGCGTTGAGCCTGAGTTTTTTTTGTTTAAGCTAAATGAAGATAAAAAACCTACGCTCAATTTTACAGATGGTGGTGGTTATTTTGATTTAGAACCATTAGATGCAAGTATTGACGTACGTAGGGATATTACAATAGAACTACAAAAACTAGGCTTTATTATTGAAGCATCACATCATGAGGTTGCTCAAAGTCAACATGAAATTAATTTCCAATTTGATAATGCATTAGAGGCTTGTGATAATATACAAACCTTTAAAATGGTTGTTAAAAATATTGCAAGACGTCATGGTTTCCACGCTACCTTTATGCCAAAACCAATTGCCGGTATTAATGGTTCTGGTATGCATACCAATACATCCTTAGCTGATCAAAGTGGTCAAAATGTATTTTTTGATCCATCCACTCCAAATAAATTGAGTCAAACAGCGCACCAATTTATTAGTGGTATTTTACATCACGCAAAAGCGATGTGCTTGTTAACCAATCCAACCGTTAACTCCTATAAACGCTTGGTACCAGGATATGAAGCACCATGCTACATATCATGGAGCCAACAAAACCGTTCAACGATGATCCGTATACCGGCATCTAGAGGTCAAGCAACGCGTGTAGAAGTTAGAAATGTAGATTGTACAGCAAACCCATATTTAGCAATGTCTGCAATCCTTCATGCCGGTTTATATGGTATTAAAGAAAAACTAGATATTAAGCCGATTGAAAAGAACTTATTTTCATTAACAAAACCAGAGCGTAAAGCATTAGGGGTAGAAAACTTACCATCGACATTAAAACATGCAATACATATGTTTGAATCATCTCCTTTCATGCAAGATGTTATTGGTAAACATTTAACAGAAAAATTAATCGATGCGAAAAGAAAAGAATGGGAAGCGTATAGTTTGTATATATCACCATGGGAAATTGAACGCTATATCGATAAATACTAAGTGAGGAATCATAAATTATGTGTGGAATTGTAGGATATTTAGGAAAAAAAAACGCTAGAGATATCATCGTTACAGGATTAGAACGTCTCGAATATCGTGGATATGATTCCGCTGGTTTAACGTTATTTAATGAGCAATTAAAAGGTTTTAAAATTTATAAGGATATTGGTCGTGTTGAAAGACTAAATACAACCACTATGAACATGGCATCCCATATTGGTATTGGTCATACCAGATGGGCTACCCATGGTTTGGTTAGTCAAGCAAACTCACATCCACATGCATCTGAAAGTGGTCGGTTTGTTATTGTACATAATGGTGTTATTGAAAACTATTTAGATTTAAAAGATAGATTTTTAAAGTCACATCAATTTAAAAGTCAAACCGATACTGAAGTCATTGCTCAGTTAATCGAGAAATTTTCAGCATCCTATGGAGTTGAACAAGCCATACTAAAGACGCTTGAACAGCTTAGAGGTTCATATGCATTATTGATTATTGATACACTGAATCCAAATAAACTATATGCAGCTAAAAATAAGCCACCCTTACTTATTGGTAAGGATAAAGATGGTGTAACTATTACATCAGATATGATGGCATTAATTGATTATGCAACTGAATATATTGATTTAGAGGATAAGACATTTGTTGTTGTTACAAATGATGAAGTAAAACTCTATGATTACGGATTTGAACGTATTGGCTATCAAATGCATCATTTTGATATGAAAAAGGAAAGTTCTGAAAAAGGTAATTATCCACACTTCATGTTAAAAGAGATTCATGAACAGCCCGGTGTTTTACGTAAGATAATCTCAAATTATTTTGATGAGGAAAAAGTTAGTATTCATCCTGCGATCATAGATGCTATGCATAAAACTAAGAGAATTTACATACTCGCAGCAGGTACATCGATGCATGCAGGACTTGCAAGCAAACATTTCTTAGAAAGTTTTACGCATAAGCCAGTAGAGGTACATATCGCATCAGAGTTTGCATATGCAGATACACTCATTTTAGATGATCCGTTTTTTATTTTGATTTCTCAAAGTGGTGAGACTGCAGACTTAAGGGCTTGTCTAATCAAAATTAAAGAAAAAGGTTATCCAACCTTAACCATTACAAATGTAGCAACCTCAACGCTTGCAAAAGAGGCAGATTTCTTTTTAGACATTAAGGCAGGACCTGAGATAGCTGTTGCATCAACAAAAGCTTATGTTGCACAGTTAACTGTATTATCCATTTTAGGTTATGCATTATCAGACCAAACATTTCCAATTAAACTTGAACTATCTAAAGTGATTCAAAGTATCGAAATACTATTATCAAACACAGAAAATATTAAGCGTTTAGTTAGTCAAAAAATATTTAAACAAAATGCGTTTTATATCGGACGTGGCAATGATTATGCAACAGCACTTGAAGCAGCACTTAAACTTAAAGAAATATCTTATATTCATACAGAAGGATTTGCTGCAGGTGAATTAAAACATGGAACGATTGCATTAATTGAAAAAGGTACACCAGTTTGTGCGATTATATCCAACCGTCATATCAATTTAAATACACGTAGTAACCTTCAAGAAGTCATTAGCCGTGGCGCAATTCCAATCGTTATTACACTTAAGAGTTTAAGTGATTTAAATGATGATGTTATCCTAGAAGATGTGCATCCAATGCTTGCACCTATTTTAATGGTTGTGCCAACCCAGTTAATCGCTTATTACACGGCATTAAATCTGGGCTATGACATTGATAAGCCTAGAAATCTAGCAAAAAGTGTAACTGTGGAGTAAATAATATAATGATGAATTATGGAGATGTTTTTGAACATCTCCTAATTTTTTACCTTCATTTTGTGTTAAAATGTTTACTGAGGTAATTAAATATGCTAAAAACACAAACACCCTATAAAAAACTCATGGAAGTGATGTATCAATATAGTCTTCATAAGCATTTAGACTTTTTAGATTACACACTTTTAGATGATAAAACAAAACAAACATTAAATGAAATTATTGATGAATTAGAAAAAATTGATTTTCTAATTTCATCAACCATTAAAAACTATACAATTGACCGACTAAATTTAGTTGATCTAGCAATCATAAGGATTGCTGTATTTGGTCTATTAAAAGCACTAGATCCTGCTGAAATTATAATCAATGAAGCAATCGAACTCACAAAAGAGTTTAGTGATTTAGATGATGAGAAACAACACAAGTTTAATAATAGTTTAATCGATAATATTTATAAAAAAATTAAGTAGGCACTATGAACGAACAAAAATACTTAACCGTATCTGCGCTAACTGAATATATAAAAGTTAAATTAGAAAATGATACCCATTTAAAAAAAGTATTTTTAAAGGGTGAAATTTCTAATTTTGTCCATCATGGCTCTGGGCATTTGTACTTTTCACTAAAAGATGAGGATGCTACAATTTCTGCTATGATGTTTAAAACTTATGCCTCTAATTTAAGTTTTAAACCAAAAGCTGGCGACAAAGTGTTGGTCGAGGGCTATATTTCTTTATATAAACAACGTGGTACTTATAGTATTTCTATTTTTTCAATGACCCTTGATGGTATTGGTGAACTATTCTTAAAGTTTGAACAAAATAGAAAAATGTTTGCAGAATTAGGGTACTTTGATGATTCACTTAAAAAGCCTATTCCTAAATATCCAAAGATAATTGCTGTGATTACATCAGAAACTGGTGCAGTGATTCAAGATATTAAGACAACGATTACTAGACGCTATCTTTTAGCTAAAATTGAACTATATCCAATTTTAGTTCAAGGTGAAGGTTCTAAAGATGATATTGTAAAGACGTTAGCACGTGTCAATAAAGAAAGTCAAGCCGATGTTATTATACTTGGTCGTGGTGGTGGATCCATTGAAGACTTATGGAGTTTTAATGAGCCAGAAGTTGTTGTGGCAATTCATCAATCTTTGATTCCAGTCATAACTGCAATTGGACATGAAACGGATACTACACTGGCAGATTATGTCTCAGACTTACGTGCACCAACACCAACTGCAGCAGCTGAACTTGCAACACCAAATATTACAGATATTTTAAAGAAAATAAAAGACGCAACCGATTTAAGTTACTACTATATGTCAGAGCGTATTAAAAACTATCGACAAATGTTATTAAACTTAGATGAAAGACTACAAGTTTCCAGTCCAATGAGTAAACTTGATAACGAAAAACAAAGTATCAATAATTTATTTTATAAGCTAGACTATTTATATAAAAGTAAGTTAAATGACCACTTGCATCACATAAAATTGTTGACTCAAAGTCTTTTATCTCCAAATATTAAATTAGAACGATACAAAGATCGTAGCCAAGAATTAACATCTAGACTACATAGCAATTATGTACAAGCTATTGATAATAAGACATATAAGTATCAAACGATGTTAAGTAAGTTAGAAGGCTTAGATCCATTAAAGATTATGCAAAGAGGTTTTTCATTAACGACTAAAAATCATAAAGTTGTAACGAGTATTGATGAAATTAATATCGATGATCAATTAAGTATTCAATATAAAGACGGTAAAGCAGATGTAAAAGTTATTGCTAAGGAAGGTAAAAACATATGAGTGAAAAATTAAGTTTTGAAGAAACAATTAAAAAGCTTGAAACAGTTGTTAAAGCTTTAGAGAGTAAAGACATTTCACTAGAACAATCCATTGAGAAATATCAAGAAGGTCTACAACTTTCAAAATCACTTTATGAAATGATTAAGGCAGCTGAGGCTTTAATTGTTGAAGTAAAATCTTGAGATTAGATAAACATTTAACAATGAACCACCCAGATATAACACGCTCACAATTTAGTGACTATATTAAGCGTGGTTTTGTTACTGTAAATGACAAAGTTATTTTAAAACCAGCCTTTGAAGTTACAACCAATGATGTTGTCATCTTTAATAAAGCAGAAGTATTTGTTTCTCGTGGTGGTGAAAAACTAACACATGCAATTGAGGTTTTTGATGTAGGTATAAAAGATAGGATCGTTGTAGATGTTGGAGCATCTACCGGTGGGTTTACACAAACAGCACTAAACTTTGGTGCAAAACATGTGTTTGCATACGATGTAGGAACCAACCAAATGGTCGATAGGCTAAAAAAAGATCCTCGTGTATCTAGTTATGAACAAACCAATATTTTAGATGTTATAATCCCACCAAATGACTTATGTGTCATTGATGTATCATTTACATCTGTATTGCCTATATTAAGCCATTTAAAAGGGTATACAAATGAAATGATTATCTTGCTAAAACCACAATTTGAAACAACAAAAGATAAACTTAAAAAAGGTGTTTTAAAATCCGAAAAAGAAGTAGCTTTAATTATTGAAAAAACAACCAAACACATCAAGTCATTAGGGTTTCAGATTATTGGTTTTACACCAAGCCCAATTACAGGTAAAGCAGGCAATCAAGAGTATTTAATTCATATTATAGGAGTTTAACATGTTAAGTTATTTAGAAGTTAAGAACTTTGCATTAATAGATGATTTATCAATAGAATTTAATAATGGATTAACTGCACTAACTGGTGAAACCGGTAGTGGTAAATCTATTCTTTTAGAGTCTTTACAACTCCTATTTGGTAAAAGATCTGATGCTGAGTATATAAGAACTGGTACTACGAAGGCACTTGTTATGGGTAAATTTATTTTGACAAATGCACAAGCTAAACTATTGGATTTACCTGAACAAATTACATTAACTAGAGAAATAGATCAATCAGGTCGTCACTATGTAAAACTAAATGATGAAGTAATTACATTAGCAAAACTAAAAACTATTACAAACAAAATAGGTTTAATCCATGGTCAAAATGATACATATCAATTGTTAGATAAATCAAGTTATGTTCAATTCATTGATCAACTGGATTTAGGTGAAGTCCAAAATTTAGTCCAAAACTATTTATTAAAACGCAGCAGTTATTTAGACGCACAAAAAGCGTTAGAGAATTTAAAGAGTAAGAAACAAGAAACACTTGAACGTGCTGATTTCTTAAAATTTCAAATTAATGAACTTAAATCATATCGTTTGGTTAAAGGTGAAAAACAAGAATTAGAAGAAAAGGTACAAAAACTTAAAAACTTTGATAGTATCCAACAAGCATTAAAGCTTTCTTATGAAACCTTTAATGGTCAATTCTTTCAAACCGATTTACTTTATGATGCATATAAACAAATGAGTAAAATAAGCCAGTATGACACATCATTTAGTAATATATCTAAACTATTAGAAGAAAGCTTTTATAATTTAGAAGAAGCGAAAAAAAGTGTAGAAAATGCACTTGAATATCTTGATTTTGACAGTGATGCTTTTAATAACTATCAAGAACGCTTATATGAGTTATCCAAGATAGAAACAAAATATGCTAAAAGTAATGATGATTTAGTAATTTATTTAGATCAAATGGTTGATGAACTTGCAATGAGTGAAGATTTTGATGGTTACTTAAAAAAGGCTAAGGATAAACTTGAAGTGCTTTATAATGAAACTTATAAATTAGGTGAAACCTTAAGTAATTATCGTAAAAAGTTAGCGCTTAAATTAGAAAAATCATTGACAGAAGCCCTTCATGAACTCGATTTAGAAAAAGCACAGTTTAAAATCCAATTTGAACCACTGACCCAAAATATGTCACTTGGTGAAGATGGACTGGATACAGTAGAGTTTATGATTTCGTTAAATGAAGGTGAGCCATTAAAGCCATTATCTAAAGTAGCATCTGGTGGTGAAAAAGCACGCTTCATGTTTGCACTTAAATCTCTTTTTGCACTAAACAGTGCGTTAAGCTTACTTGTGTTTGATGAAATTGATATTGGTATATCAGGTAAAACTGCAACAAAAATGGCAAATGTCATGCGTAGACATAGTAAGTTACTACAAATACTTGTAATAACGCACTTACCACAAGTGGCTGCAAAGGCAGATCATCATTATTCTATTTACAAATCCATGATAGATAAGCGTATGCAAACACATATTCAAATATTATCGATGGATGAACGTATACTGTCAATCGCAGGTATGTTATCTGATGACGAGATTACACCTTTTGCTATTGAACAAGCCAAAATGTTACTAAAATAAAAAAAATGAACTTTTTTGAAAGTTCATTTTGTTTTTATCATAGACTGTATATATTAACTAAAAAAGTTAACTACTGCAATAATTGCACCAATTAAGATTAATGCGATTGTACCAAAAATAATAATACCAATGATTATCTTGCCCCAAAGTGATTCACTTGGATCTTTAAATGCATATGTATCCTTTTTTGCTACCGGCCTTGTTGTTTTTTTAGTTACGGAATTCTTTTTTGCCATATTATCACTCCAAAATAAATTATCTTATGATATTATACTATATAATATGAATTAAAGGAAGTTTTAAATTGAAAAAAACTTATAAAGTCATCTTTCATATTGATTTAAACGCATTTTATGCCACATGTGCCATGATTAAAGAGCCGCACTTGAAGCATAAGGTTTTTGTTGTGGGTGGATCAAGTTCCCAAGCACGGGGTGTTATCTCTACAGCAAGCTATAAAGCCAGAAGTTATGGCATACATGCAGGGATGAGTGTCATTGAAGCTTTAAACAAATATCCTAAGTTATTGATTGTTCCGGTAGATTTTAATTTTTACCGAGAAATGTCTAAAAAATTTATGGATACATTAGATAAATATAGTGATCTTGTCTATCAAGCCTCTATTGATGAAGCTTTTTTAGATATGACTAAAGCAAGTGAACAAATCCATCCTTTAACACTTGCAAAGAAGCTACAAAACGAATTAGTGGATACATACCAGCTACCAACCTCTATTGGTATTGCACCTACACTTTTCTTAGCAAAAATGGCAAGTGATATGAAAAAGCCTCTAGGTATTACTGTTTTAAGAAAAAGAGATGTGGAAAAAATACTTTATCCAAATCCGGTGCAATCTATTTATGGTATTGGAAGACAAACCTATCCAAAACTTATCGCATTAGGTATTGAAACGATTAAAGACTTCATGGATTTAAATAACTATGAAAAGATATTGAAGGTTATGAAAGACACAACCTATTATGGATTTAGAGATTCTATATTAGGCAATACCACCAATGTGGTTGACCCAAACAAATATAGTCTACCTAAATCAATATCTGCAGAAACAACATTTAACGTCAATATGGATGAACCATCCTTAATATTAAAAGCAATCAATGAGCAATTAGATGAAACACTTGTACGCTTAAAAAAACACAATATGCTTACAAAAACTGTTGGTATTAAACTAAAAAGTAGTGATTTTAAGTCAATTACGCGCTCTAAAACATTAAAAGATTATACCGATGATCCTGAACTTATTCGCTTTGAAATAGCATCATTATTTGAAAATGAGTTTGAAAGTGGCATCTACCGATTGGTAGGTGCAAGTTTAAGTAACTTAATTTTACACAGTAATCATAAAATACCATTTAATCTGTTTACCTATGAGAAGTTTAGTTCTAAATTATGATATAATTAATAAGGTGAATTTTATGAAAATTAAAGATATGATGGAAAAGTTAGAATTTAATACGCTATCACCAATTCAAAATGCTGTTATCGACAATTTTAGTGATAACAGACATTTAGTTGGTTTAGCACCTACAGGTACCGGTAAGACTCATGCTTACCTTTTTCCTGTTTTAGAAAACTTAAAGAGAATTGAAAATACGGTTGAAGCAATAATATTACTTCCAACCAATGAACTCGTTATTCAAGTTCAAAACATGTTAATACAAACAGATGATACAGTAAACTATAAAGCTTATTATGGCTCCTTAGATATGCAAAGAGAAGCACTAAAACTAAAAAATAGTCATCCAAATGTTGTGATTACAACACCTTCAAAATTAATTGACTTAGTCATACATAAAAATGCTTTAAACATTAAACATTTAAGATACTTTATCTTAGATGAAGCAGATATGATGTTTGATGAAGACTTTATGAGTTTGATTGACCCAGTCTTAGTTAATCAACGCGTTGAAAAGTTTTTATTGTTTTCAGCAAGTATAACAAAATCTATGGAACCATTTATAGCAAAATACTTTGGTAATCATATATTTATTGATACCCTAAAACAAACCATTTTAAATGTGGATCATTATTTATTAAATATTAGAGAGCGTCGTTTAGAAAGTTTGATGGATGTTGTTAAACGTCTAAATCCATACTTAGGTATTATATTTGTAAGTAAGAATGAAGATATTCAAACAGTTTATGAGTATTTGCTTGAACAAGGTGTGAATGTTGTTTCATTCCAATCAAGTATTGGTGTGAAACAAAGAAAACGTATTTTAGAGGATATTCATAATTTAAAATATCAATATGTTGTGTCTAGTGATTTATTAGCCCGTGGTATTGACTTTAAAGCAAGCCATATCATTCACTATGACCTACCATATAAATTAGAGTTTTTCTTACATAGAAGTGGCCGTACAGCCCGTATGGGTGATAGTGGTGAGGTTTATACACTTTATGATGAAATGGATTTACCAAAAGTAGATAAACTTCGACATAAAGGTATAGAATTTATACCAATCACATTAACACCCGATGGATTTAAGAAACCAAAGAAAAAATCAAAGACATATGATAAAAAGATTGCTAATGCAATTAAAAAGATATCAAAACCTAAGCGTGTAACCCCAGGGTATAAAAAGAAACATGCACTAAAGGTAAAAGCTGCGATTAAAAAAGTTAAGAAGGGAAGGTACCGAGATGCTGATCTTAGGAAGTCACGTCAGTCTGAAAGGGAATGAGATGTTTAAAGGCAGTGTTGAAGAAGCACTTTCATACAATGCAAATACAATGATGGTTTACACTGGTGCACCTCAAAATACAATTAGAAAATCTATGGATACGATGAAAATTGATGAGGCACATGCACTAATGAAAGCAAACAACATCAATATAGAACACTTAGTTGTTCATGCACCTTATATTATTAATTTAGGTAATCCAGATCCTGAACGTCGTGCGTTTGCTGTAGCGTTTCTTACAAAAGAAGTCATACGTGTTGGGCAAATGGGTATTAATCAAATGGTATTACATCCAGGTTCTGCAGTTGGTGGTGATAGAGTTCTTGCAATCAATTGGATTATTGAAGGATTAAATCAAATCATTTCAAATACTAAAGATAGTCAGGTGAGAATTGCACTGGAAACTATGGCTGGTAAAGGTAATGAGATGGGAAAAACCTTTGAAGAAATCAAAACAATGATTGATGGGGTTGATGATAAATCAAGAATTTCTGTTTGTTTTGATACGTGTCATGTACACGATGCTGGATATGACCTTGTAACAGATTTAGAAAAAACACTTAAAACATTTGATGATATTGTAGGCTTAAACTATATATCTGTCGTGCACGTTAATGATTCTAAAAATGAATTAGGTGCAGCTAAAGACCGTCATGAAAATATCGGATTTGGTTATTTAGGCTTTGAAGCGTTGATAAAAATCATCTATCATGATGCCTTTAAAGACATACCTAAAATACTAGAAACACCTTATGTTGGTGAACAAGCGCCATATAAGTTAGAAATACAAATGATTAAAGATAAGAAATTTGATAACAATTTAAAAGCAAACCTAGAAAAATAACATTGAATAAAGATATTAATCGTGTTATAATTGTATTTGCGAAAACTATAAGGAGAATTTGACATGGCAAAGAAATATCGTGCTGTTGAAAGCAACGTTCATTGGTTAACTTGGGTAAGTATGGCTACTATTGTAACTGTAATGATCGTATTATTAGTTGCACTACAACCTGCACCAAAAACTGTTTTTTATGATTCATATGCTGCCGTAACTACAGATGTAAATTTTGAAAAGAAATTACCAAGAAATAATAGCTTCATTTTAATTAATCGTTTAGAAGATGGATTCTTAGGATTTAATAAAGGTTTATATTCAGCAGGTTCAAAATCTGATGAATTAGCAATCATTTACTTTGGTGCACCAACTGTACAAAATGGCGGTACAATATTAGCTGATGTTTATGCAAGATTACATGGTTCATCATTAATGAATCCAGTTATTGCACCATCTGACTTAAAAGTAGCATTAGATAATCAAGTTAAACTTTATTATTTTGAACATAATGGTACAAACTTTAATAATTTAGTAGCAACATTAAATGAACGATATGAAGATGCAAATATAAATGCTACATCAGTTCCATTTGTACTTGTTTTACTAAACAATGAAGTTGTAAGTTTTGCAGTATTAAATCAAACAAATATTCCACTACAACTATTTAATTTCTATAACACAGTATTAGAAACAGATGCAGTGCAAGCATTACTTGATTAATCAAACAGACATTAAAAAAATACTTTCAAGCGAAAGTATTTTTTATTATGTTACAATAGTTTTTTTAATAATAAGCCTATTTCTTCAATTTTGGCTTCCGAATCCTTTGTGTGAATAGAATCCATTACACAGCTATTTAAATGATTGACTAATATTTCTTTTTGAGCTTTTTTTAATAAAGCAATAGATGCATTAATTTGTGTAGAAATATCTAAACAATATCTATCATCCTCAGTCATTTTAATGACTGATTCAACTTGACCTTGGGCAGTTTTTAATAATTTTATTATATTTTTATGATCATGCATATTTAAACTCCTTTGTGGATACCCCTTAGTGGGGGTTAACTCTATTATATCATAAAATTAGTGATAGAAGAATAAATCAAAAGATACCGTTAATTAACTAAAATAATATAAATATTTGATATAATATGATAATGGAGATGATATCAATGATAGAGCAAATTAAAATAGAACTTAGACAATTATTGTCTGACCACTTAAATATTAATGATGTAGTATTGGAGGTACCTAAAAGAGGTGATTCCGATTTAGCCATACCTTTATTTGGTTATCAAAAAACCATGGGCAAAAAACTAAATGAAATTTTTGAACTATTTCAAAGTATCTTAATAAAGCATAAACTTGTAGAAACTGTAGTTTTTACAGCCGGATTTTTAAATATTTACTTGAAACGTGTTGAACTTTCACAAAGTATCTTAGATGCTATACATAATGAAAAACAAAGTTTTGGTACGAAACCAGATAATAAAAAGACAATCGTAATCGATTATTCTTCACCAAATATTGCAAAAAGTTTTAGTGTGGGTCACTTAAGATCAACGGTTATTGGAAATAGTTTAAAACTTATATTCCAAAAATTGGGTTACAAAGTTGTAGGTATTAATCACCTAGGTGACTGGGGTACACAATTTGGTTCGATGATTGTTGCATATCATATGTGGGGCGATAAAGAAAAGATTAAAGCTAATCCAATTGATGAACTGCAAGCCTTATATGTCAAGTTTCATGATGCTGCACAAAACGATGAATCACTTAAACAAGCAGCAAGGGATGCGTTTTTAAAACTTGAACAACAAGATCCCGAATATACAGCACTTTGGACATATTTTAAAGAAGTTTCTTTAGAAGAATTTAAAGCCATGTATGACATTTTAGAAGTATCATTTGACAGTTATAATGGTGAAGCTTTCTATAATGATAAGATGGACCGTGTCGTTTACGAACTTGAGGCTAAAAATCTATTAGTAGAGGATCAAGGCGCAATGGTTGTACGTTTAGATCAAGACCAACCGCCAGTTTTAATTAAACGTAGTGATGGGGCAACATTATATACAACAAGAGATTTAGCTGCACTACTTTATAGAAACGATACCTATCATTTTGATAAAGCAATTTATGTGGTAGGAAATGAACAAAAACTGCATTTTGATAATTTAAAACGTGTTGTAGAACTTATGGGTTATCATTTTGATATTGAGCATGTCAGCTTTGGATTGGTTTTAAAAGATGGCAAAAAGATGTCAACCCGAAAAGGTAAAACCACAAAGCTAGACTATGTATTAAATGAAGCTGTGATGAAAGCCCAAGCTGCAATTGAAGAAAAAAATCCAAGTTTAGAAAACAAGGAAGAAGTAGCAAAAGTTGTTGGTATTGGTGCAGTTATATTTAACGACCTTAAAAATGATCGTACATTAAATATAGAGTTTGATTTAGACCAAATGCTTAAATTTGAAGGACAAACCGGACCATATTTAATGTATTCTATCGTACGTATTCATTCGATATTAAAATCGAATACATTGGACAGTAGTGCAGTTAATTATGAAATGTATAAAGATGACAACTATTATGGATTAATTAAACTACTCGATCAATTTCCAAACATCATTGAGCGTGCTGCAGAAAGTTATACACCTTCTACGATTGCTAAATATTTATTACAATTATCTCAAGAGTTTAATACATTTTATGGTAAAGTTAAAATTAATGATCAGGATCTCAATGTTAGACAAACAAATCTATTATTAGTAGAAAGTATATTAAATGTTTTAATCGAAGGTTTAAGATTATTAGGTATGAGACATTTAGAAGAAATGTAATATGGTAAACAACAACAATAATAATATAAATAACAATGATACAAAAACAAATCAAAAATTGTGGTTAAACGGCATTATCGTGGTTGTAATTTTATTAACATTGATAACAATTGTCGGTAGTTTAAATGACTTTAACCAAATATTTGAAACGATAAAAACTATAAATTATAGTTTCTTTTGGATTGCGATATTAGCAAGTGTGTTAAGTTTTATCTTTTTATCACTTTCTAATCATATTGTTTTAAGAGCATTGAATAAAGAAATAAGTTTAACTGATGGGTTCTTAATACAATCCATTGAAACATTTTTTAATGGTATAACACCCTTTTCAAGCGGTGCACAACCATTTCAATTATATTATTATCAT
>CAZRKJ010000002.1:15414-29804 GCA_964600775.1 uncultured Acholeplasma sp. | reverse complement strand
ATTAATGATTTGCTGCCTAATTTGAACTCAGTTTCTAAATTGAAAGCGGGAGATAGTTCATAGTATTTCCATTTTTTAATGTTTAATGCTTCTCCATTAATATAAATACTAGAAACCTTTCCCATTTCATGATCATATTCAGATTGATCAACATTAAAGAAATGCTTCCTTAGTGTTTGAATAATATTAAATTTTAAATCGTAATTCGGTCCATAAAAATAGGTAACGTCTCCTAACGATAACGTTATTTTTTCTGTTCCTGTTTGAATAACTATTTGAATCACGTTTTACCTCCTATAATACAATTAATGCATCTCTGGTTATACGTTGTTCTTGGCGGGATATTCCTCCTAAAATCACTTCCATTTTTGCATATTGTTTTTCCGTGACCATCATTATTCGAATTTGTCCTTTTTTGGGTAATTCTCTTTTTAAAAGTTTTACATGGTTCGTAACCGCATCTCGATTTGCAAATAATTTGACATAAATTGAATATTGAATCATCATATAGCCCTTAGAAATTAAGTATTTTCTAAAATTGGCATAGACTCTTTTATCTCTTTTAGTTTTAACTGGTAAATCAAAAAATAACATTAATCTCATAAAGTTATAGCTCATCGTAAATTAATTCCGGATGAAATAATTCATTTATGTTTCCAGTTTTTAAAAACGTAATGATAGAGTCTATATACATAGATATGGCATTAAATATGGTTTGTTTTTTGCCTTTATAATAAATATCTTTTGTTGTTTGCTCAATTAAAGCTAAGCGATGTTCTCTTAAGAATAATTTCTCCTTTACTAAGTTTTGATAAACCCACAAATCAACAATTGGCCTAAAGGGTTCAATTATATCATCACTTAGATTAAAGTTATTATTGGGGCCTTTATGAAAGATACCTAATGTGGTGTTTAATCCTTTGGCTATCAATGTTTTACTAATTTGAGAGCGTAAAATAGCATAACCATAGTTTAATCCTGCGTTAATTATGTCTTCATCAAAGCGCTTAAATTCTTTCCCAAATAACCCTTGAAAATACATTTTTGCAGACAAACCTTCTCTATTGGTCTTATCACTTAACTCTACTTCATCACTATACTTTTTGAGCAAATCTATTTCTATTAAGTTTTTATCTATGTGCTTTAATAATTTCTTTTGATGAATAATCTTTCTTTTTACAATTTCTTGATGCAAAATTCGTTTGTTTGTTTCATCCCATGAAAGTTGTTCTTTTAAGTTTTTTGGAACTGTGCTATTACCAAATAGTGGCGATAACACAGTTATTGGTAAGTGATCCACATCACACAGTACGACATTTACATTCGCTTTTGCTAAAGCGTTTAACAGTTGTACAGATAACAAAATCTTATAATTATCGAGTATGAGGGAATGGATATCACTAATAGGAACAAATATTTCTTCTTCGTTCTTGATAACTTTAATATTATCAAGATAAAGCGATACCCTATCCGCTTCTTCAATGTATATTACTCGCCAACTCATAATATAAAAAAGAGAACCCGCCTAAGCGGGTTCGATTTCGGGAATAATCCCTTGTTTTGCTAGGTCCTCACAACCTTTGCTACTTATACATCCGTGCTACCCGGATGTATAAATATCTTACCATACTATCTTACTAATTGCAATACTTCTTTAGTTACTTTGCTGATTCTACCCGCTGGTGAAACTGCAAACTTTTCTATACGTGTTGTCTTTCTACCTACTGTAACAAAAACTCGTGTTTTTTCATCTTTCTTGTCAATGCTTTTTACTTCACATACATTAGTAATATCGTTACTTGTAGCTATAAATCTATAATATAGTTTCCCTTTATCTATTTGGGTTATACTAACGATTTCATTTCTATGTAAGCTAAATTTAAATTCATAGTTTTTATCAATTTCTTTTTCTAATAATTTCTCGTTATAAAGCGCTTTATTGACATAATATCCTTTACGGTCTTTTGAAAAATCCGCATACCTAATGGTCACAAACTTATATGAACCTTTATCATTTTGATATATATCTGTCCTGTAGGGTGATATTTGAAGCAAGACGACTTTATTTTTTGAATTGTAGTTTTCTGATATATCAACATGACTGCCTAGCTTACTTTCAACGTACTTTAGGTTTTTAATGATAGGTCCCTTAGGAGATTTCTTAATCATGCCGTGAGCTTCCATGTAAATCTTTAATGGGAATTTTTCGTGTTTATACTGATCATAAGCTTGTCTTATTTTTTGAAAACTCTTATTATCATGCTGATAAATAAGTAATGATTCATAATTCTTAGGTTCATAAAGTATCTTTTCTAAATAATCTTGCTTCATCTCATAAATATTTCTATAAACTTTTATCAGCCTAACTTCATTATCTATTACCCTTGTGGAATAAATGGTTTGATCAGAGAAACTTCTGTTAAGTTTGGTGTCTATTTTCCAAGAATATCTAAAATCATTGCTCTTTAGATTCCCAAGATCTTGGAGGAACTTAATGAGTTGAGCATCTTCTGTCGGATCTACATTAAATACTTCAGCGGTATCTACATTAAACACCCTATCAAATTTACGGTGTTTTTGCATATTCCATAAGTAGGCTAATGTTCTTTGGTTGCTTAACCCTGCTATAATCAGCGCATCAACCGCATGATGATAGTAAATATCTCTATTCTTGTTGAAAGGGTTTATTGACGCATCTAGGTCTTTATGGGCTTGAAACCATAACGTTCTTGCGATGTTTCTAAAAAGGTCTGTTTGTTTACCTCGGATGGTGAAAACTGATGTTTCAATATTATTCGAGGTGAAATAGTTTTTAAGTGTGGTCATCAAGCTTCTTGCTGCATAACTTGTGTCAACTAAGTTTCTATTGGTAAATTGATCTAATATATCAAATTTTGTAATGTCTTCTTCAAAGAGCAAATTAGCTCTTTTCTTTGCATTCTTTTGATAATTAACATTACCAAGAATGCTTTCTTTATAGGCTTCATAACTATTAATTGGGTAACTTGACTTAACATCACCTGAGTGAAAATACGCAAAGGGTGTTCGATTCTTTTTAGATTTATTAACCTCATTTAAGACAAGCACTTTATTGTTAAGTGAATTATCTTGTGTGATGCTTCTAGGTAATATATGATCGATATCATACGCAAATGGGTCTGTAATCAATTTGTGTAAGTCGATGGTAATGCCTGAATAAGCACACTTGCAGTTTTGCTCATTATAAAGTCTTAATTTCAATAGGGTTTGATTTGAATAGAAGTTGTCATCAGAATAACCTGCATCCGTTAACAACTTTAAAGCATCTTTCTTTTGATCTTCAAAGTGTTTGTTTCTTCTCCTAATACGGGCTCTGGCATCTTCTGAGTTTTTCTCTCTAGCTGTTTCAATAACGATTCTATCAAAGTGTCCAAATTCCTTTATCAGCTCATTGACAACTTTGATGGCTTCTCTATGTGCTTGTCTTGCAACCGTTGATAAAATAAGTGTTTCATCAAATTCAAGTTTAGATAGGGTAGTTGTTTCCCTACTTAAAGTGCTCGTTAATATTTCTTGTTGATTTAAGGATTGTTCAATCATCTCATCATTTAATGCATAAAGGGCTTTAAATGAAAAACTATGATAACCATTATAACCCGTTAACAGCGCAATCTTAGCAATGAGTTTCTCATTCTTAATACGATTTCTTAAATCATCTTCTCTTTCTGTAATCACTTGGGTTTTTGTTAATATTTCAGCAATATCATCAGCTAGTTTATCTGGTAGTGATGTATTAAACTCTTGAAATAGTAGCAATAAATCTCTGTATTCTTTAAACTCAGTGATTAATTCTTTATCGTTGTTGTCTATTCGTAATCCCGTAACATCCTCTAATTCAAGGTTAAATAGTTTTAATAAGCCTTTGGGACCATTGGGCGAAAACCGTCCATTGGTTTTAATCACTTCAATGGCTTTTAGTTTTTCTTCTTTGGTAAGCCGTCTGTTTTCCTCATTAATGACACGAATGTTGTTTAAATCATTTAATAAGTTTTGTAACATTGCTGAAAAAGCCTTTTTAGGTGCTCTAAACTCATCTGGGTAAACACTACATTTACCGCGCATCAAATCAATAAGGTTATATGGCTTTTTGTTTGTGATAATACCATTTTTATGAACCTTATATTCTATAGAATCCACTTCAACCGTAAATGATTCTTTGCCAAACCGTGTTCTTTCTTCACTGGAAAATCCCTTAATAATAGTATTTCTCAAATCATGATTAACCACTCGCCAACGTCCATAAGGTGTGGGAGATGTAAGTGAACCTGGTCCTTCAGAGAAGTGTCTTCTTCTAGTAACTATATCAATCACGGTTTCTTTAAATTTCGTATTTAAATCTTGGTTAGAAAGAATCTTTTCTAACTCTCTTAAATAATCAGAAGTTCGATAAATATTTTCATTATCTCTGATTTTACCTTGACTTAGTCTCTCTAATTGGAGTTCAACAACGTATTTATCTTTAAGTTCTTTATCATGTTTTGCAAGCAAAGAAAGAACCTTCCCCTCATCAGCCCCAGCCGTTTCTAAACTAGAACCTCTTCTTTTCGATAAATGAAGTAAAGCACTTGCGAGTTCGTCATTGGTTAGTTTCGATGTTAAACCTTTTTTTCTTGCCTTATATGGATTAATGGGTGAGATATAATCTCTACTTGGAATAATTTTATTCTCAATAAGAAGATCCTTCATATCATTAATCCTGTTTCTTCTACGTGATTTTACTCTTCTCCCACCTCTAAAACCACGTCTGTCGGTATTTGATTTTGTTTTTCCTTCTTCAAATAACCTAACTCCGGCTTTGATAATGTTGTCATTTTCATCAATAATACCCCATCCAACAGATGCAATACCAACATCTATCCCTAAAATTAATTTTCTTTTCATAAATGACTCCCTTTCTATTTTTATTGACTTCTAACATTTGTTAGAAAAATGTTTATCTTTTCATGACAGAACAAATAATCGCTTTTATTAAACTATTTATCGTATTTATTTGCGTTTCCTTTTGCTTTCTCAATTGGATATTTTTCTTTGTTCTTGTTGATTTTTTCTTTGATGATTTCATTAAAGTCAAAATTATAGTGTTCCATAAGTAATAATCCATATATAAAGATATCTGCAAGTTCTTCTTTAATATTTTCAATATTTGCGTATTCTTCTCCCCATTGAAAGTTTTCAAGTAACTCTGCCGATTCAATTACAATCGATTTAGATAGGTTTCCTGGTGTATGGAATTGTTTCCACTCTCTTTCATCTCTAAATTTTAGTATTTCTTTTATTAATTTATCCATCATTTATTTCTCCTTACTCTAATTCTATTTTATCATAAAAACAAACAAAAAGCTGACCCTTTTTTTAAGAATCAGCATTTTACTAAATAATGGATTGTAAATCGTTTTTTATAGGTTATAATTCATGCTTTTTATCAAATTAAGATACAGATTAATTATTTAAAACAATTAAATTATTCATCTCATTAAACGCTTTATAATGAAGATCATTGATTGAATCTCGCTTTAATAAAAATGGATCTGGATAGATTGGCTTTCCAACATTAACGATTATTTTATCTTTAAAGAATCGACTCTTGTGTTTTTCTGAAAAGGATATTCTTACTGGCACAATCGGTACTTTTGCTTCTTCGGCTAACTTAAATGCGCCTTTTTTAAAAGCCCTTAATTCACTATCTTTTGTAATGAGTTCACCTTCAGGGAAAAAGTGAATCATTCTCCCCTTTAGGGCTTGTTTTTTTAGTTCGTTGAAAAATATTTTAGATTCATTTACGGTTTTAGGAATGGGTGTAGCGCCTAAGACATTCACAAGTGAACCATAAATCCGGTGTTCAAAGTTTTCTTGAAGTGATGTAAATACGGGTTTTCTAGGAAATGAGGCAAGACCATTCATTATGGAATCGAGTTTATGAACGTGATTACTAACAATAACGGCACCATTTAGTTTCTTTAAGTTTTTCCTACCTTTAATTTTGATGCGTCTTATTAGGATAAAGTAAAATAAAAATATCGGCATGGCAAGACCATAATAAATAATACTAGAGACCGTTCTTTTAGTGCGTGGTTTAGAGATCCGTTTTCGATATTTTTTATGATCTTTTTTTCTTGAAATGTTTTCCTTTTGATGATCTAAGATGGCTTCTTTAAACATTTCTTCAAGGAGTGATACCGCATTATCAATACTATAGTTTTTAAGATAATGTTGGTACTCTTTTGAAGCGATTTCTCTTTCCTTTGGATGATCTAACCAATAGTCTATTTTTTTAGCAAGTTCTTTATAATCTCTTACTTTAAATAAACTTCTTTCATCTAATGTAAATTGTTTTGTTGCGCTTGTTCTTGCATCCGCAACAATAGGCACCAAGCCACTTGAAATTGCCTCCAATGCACTAATGCCTTCTATTTCAGCTTCTGCGGTATGGACATAAAGATCTGAATATTTAATCGTTTTAATCAGTTCTTCCGTGGTAAAGAAGTTAAACTCCGTATGAATATTTAACTTGTTTGAAAGTCTATATAATTTATTTTTTGTAGGTCCATGTCCCGCTAAAATGACTTTTATTCTATCTTTATATTTTGAATGAGCAACAGCTTTTAAAAGCGTTTCTTGACGCTTTTCACTGGAATACCTACCGATTGATAAAATGGTGTATATTTCCTTATCAAACACTCTTTTAGGGTTTGTAAAAAAGTGATCATTAACACCATTTGTAATCACGTGGGTAATATTTTTATAGTTTTGTCTTTTAATTTCATCACTAATAAACTTAGTGGGACAATGAACGTGTTTTACTTTGTTGAAAAAAGAATATTTAAACCATTTATAAATCAACCATGCAACAGGTCTACCAAACCTGCCTAAACCCATCCCATAACTGATGTGTTCTGGTTGTGTGTGAAAGGCTGATGTCACTGGAATATTCATACTTTTTGCAACTTTTCTAGCGACTTTACTCGCTTTAAATGGCATAAACAAGTGGACAACATCTGCCTCCTTAAAAGCCTTTTTAAACACGTCTTTATCAGGTTTTGCGAAAGTCATTTTTTGTTTATCAGCAAAATGGGTAACTACTGGAATGTATCTTTTTTTGAGTTGATAAAACCCAGGACTTGTATCTTTGCTGGTAGAAACAATAGAAACACTATGGCCTAATGCCTCTAGTTTTTCTTTTGATCTTTTTGCAGTCATTGTTGTACCGTTTGAAAAATCGCCATAACTATCAACTACATAAACGATTTTAATAAAAATCACTTCCTCTTCTATAACTAATAAATAAAGAATAAAAAAACTCCTATTTGATTGTGATTAATCATACCATAAAATTTATTAAATTGCCTTTTTAATTCTCGTTAGTGGGTTATATCACAAAATTATATAAAACAGTTGAGACCAATTCTCAACTTTAATAATATATCGTTTTCTATTCAAAATGTCTTTTTAGTCGCTTTGGGTGGACAACCACATGGATTGCTTGTTGGATCACTTTTACTTCTACAGGCCCCTTAAAGGCATATTCTCCATCGGTGTTCCATTCAAATGTATCAGGCATATCAATGGTAAACTTAGAGCTTCTAATCGTTTTATTTTTCTTTGTATCATATAGCCCGCCTGATACAAAAAAGCCAAAGACTCTAAATAAAACACCGGGTTCGTTTTTAAAGAAACGTGCTTCAATAACACCATCATTCATTTTTGACTTCATTCGGTTTAAACTAATACCAGCAACCCTAGCACCGTTTAGTAGTAAAATAATTGAACAAACCCCACGCCACTTACCATTATCGTATGTAATCTCAACTGGAATATTGTAAGATTGGAACAAATCCTTTGAACCTCTAAAGAAATAGGATATCGCTCCATAACGTCTTTTATACGTTCTTCTAATATCATAACTTGCCTTAGCAAACTTACCTGTTGCGGCCGCATAGATGAAGTATCTATTGTTAATTTTTGTAATATCAACAGCTCTTATAACAGGGTTATTTAAGATCAATTTAAGTGCTTTTTTAATGTTTTTAGGAATGCCTAAAATGGAACCAACGTCATTGACTGTTCCTGTAGGAATTAAGGCAAGCGTTGGTTTATGTTGGTTTTTCATAAGGCCATTAACGACTTCATTAATTGTCCCATCTCCGCCCGCTATTAATAACATATCATGCTTTGATTGGCTTGCAAATATTTCAGCGTCTTTGCTTTTCTTTGTTGGTAGTAACTCAATACTATGATTGTATTGTAAAAAAGTTGACTTAATATAATCAAGATGTTTAACAATATGACCTGAGCCACTCTCAGGATTATAAATAAATCCAACGTTCACATGATCACCTTCTACTTGTATTTTAACATGATTATGCAATAAATGATTAAACAATAACTTAACTTTAAGAATTTTTTATTCTATAGTTAGGGTTGGTTTCTTTATTAATGTTTATCCTTTGTCTTTAATCCTTTAATATTTCCAATACATTACGTATAAAATAATAGGATTAGACATCAACCATATTTATAACTAAGAAATAAAAAAAGGCGCATAAACGCCTTATTTATTATGAGTTGGTGACCCGTACGGGATTCGAACCCGTGAATGCATGCGTGAAAGGCATGTGAGTTAACCGTTTCTCCAACGGGCCATTTTAATCGACCTTTACTATTCTACTATAAGTAGATATAAATTACAAGTCTAAGTCTTAGAAAAAAGCCCATTAGTATACTAATTTTATCTTTCAATAATCTTTTTAATAACTTCTATTGGTAATTTAGGGTTTCTATCATAATCGAGTAGTCCATTAATTTCTTGCTCAACATCGGTAAGTTGCGTGTAACAAAACCCACTTAATAGTTTTGATTCATAAACAATATCAAATAACCTTTCCAATTCTTCTTGGTATGCTTTCGGCGTGTTAACACCTGTATAACCCCATCCTTTTTGCTTCTTATTTGCATATGAAATACCTCCAAACTCAGATAAAAGTATTGGTTCTCCATTATAGTGATAACCATCTACATAAATAGGTTTATTTCCCCAAGTATGAATCGGAGATAATAAAGTGTCTAAATCTAATAATGACTTTCTAAATTCACTTTGAATAGTAAGTTCATCCATTTTACCATGTCTATAGGTATGGATGGCACAGATATCGGTAATGGTTTGTTCCCAACCATCATTTGTAATCGTAATTCTTGAGGGATCATGTGCTTTGGTTAAGTAAAATAATCCATTGACATAATCTTGGATGTCTTTTCTCTCGTTAATAGCTCTTACACCCCAAGATTCATTGATTGGCACATACATAAATAAAGATACATAGTTATAATCCCGTTCGATAGCATCTATCCATTCATTTATAAACGCTTTAGAAAACGAGTACTTATAAGCTGATGGCATTTCTAATGATACCAAAAAGCCCAATTTATCTGCGTAGTACAAAAAGCGTTCGGCTTCTATTTTTTGGTGTTTTCTTACACCATTAAACCCCATTTGTTTAGCTAATAAAATATCATTTAGCAAATCTTTTTCTGTTGGATAGGTAAGCAATCCATCTCTATAGTAGCCTTGATCTAACGCCAGTCTTAAAAAATACGGCTTATTATTTAATAAGATTCGATTTTCTTTGATACTAAATTTTCTTAGGGCACCATAAGATGTAAAGGTGTCAATCAACTTACCTTGAACAAATGCTTCTATTAAAAAATCATATAAATGTGGTGTTTCAGGTGTCCAATGATGGATCGTATGATCAAGTTTTAAAGTAAACTTATTTCTATCTTGTAAAAAGCCTTCAACAGATGTTATCTTTTCACCCTCATATGACACGGTAATGAAGACTTCTTTTTCTTTACATGTATTGGTGAATAGTTCTATCTCAAAAGTGTTCTCATCAAATAGAGGTGTTGTTTTCAATTTTGTAACATGATTCTCATCAACATACTCCAACCAAACAGTTTGCCATATACCTGTTGTCCGGTGATAGAAAACTTCAAACGGTTCTAAACGCCATGTTTGTTTCCCACGAGAAATATATGAATCAAATGACGGATCATACACTCGGACAACCAATGATTGTTCCCCTTCAATCAAAAAGGGTGTTATATCAAAAGAAAACGAGGTCGATCCCCCTTTATGAGACCCTACAAATTGACCATTTATATAGACCTGAGCTTCATAATCTACAGCTCCAAAATGAATAATGACTTGTTTGTTTTGTTCAACATTAAAGTTTCTTTGATACCAAACCACATCATGAGGGTCTTGTTGATCAATTTGTGATAGTTTTGATTGATATGGGAATGGTACCACTATGGTTTTTGAAAAACACTGGCTTTCAAACCAGCGTCTTTCAATTCCACTATTTGAGTCATCAAATTCAAATGACCATAATCCATTTAAATTAACCCACTCTTCTCTTTGAAGTTGTGGTCTAGGGTATTGTCTTTCCATTAAAATCCCCTCGCATTCAATAATGCTAAATCATAAAAATCATTATCTACGTTAGGATCATCCATATGAGCATAATAGTTACTAAATATGGCGTTTTGTGCCATGGTATATGTACCCGCTATGGTGTCAAAAGTAAAATCTTCATAAACATGTGTGTGAATAACTTCATCATCAAACAAAAAATAGAACGTTTGAACATCTCTAATGACCGTAAGACGATGCGTTGATCTCTCACCATCTTTTCTAAAATTGACTTCTCGATTTAAAATAGTACCTGGCCAATGCCACATACCGCCATCGTCTCCGCTCTTATTAACTATAATAATATCGTTATAATCAAAGGAAGCCCTCGAGTCAAAAGCAAAAAATATAATTCTATCACTAAATTGACCTGCAATTAATCCTGTTTTAGGATAAGGATCACTCCCGTTGATACCCACAATGTCTATATCAGCTGAAATAATATATCTCGTACCATGGATGTTTCTAAAGTAACTAAACTGGTCTTCTATTTTATTGACTGACAGGTGTTCAATATAACTATTGGTTTCGCCTAAATCATGGCTGTAATCGACATGTCTTGAAGGTCGTGTCCCAATTGGGCTCACCCCAAAGGTGTGTCCATATCGATCTTTAAATGACACTTCAATAATATTTGATTCATAGGTCTTATTGTCTCTTTTCATCACCGCTTTGATTTCATAGGTGGCTTCGTGGTTTGAAGTGAGATAAAATCTATATTCCCAATCTTCTTTTTGAATAACCCAAGTCTCATTTTCTTTGACATACCAATCAAAAAGGTCCTGTTCATATTTAGAATTGGTCGGCTTAACCATGATAAACTCAAAAATTAAGTTTTCTTCTACATGAGCAGCAATTTTTAGTTTAGTACCACCACAAGCTGTTATTGTGACGATGACTAAACTAAGTAAAGCGAACACTAAGCCTTTCATTGTATATCTCATAGGCTTGCCTCCTTATAAACTTTAATGTAATCAAATAGGATGTCTTGATTACCTTTTGTTGTACCAAACATCAATGAACTAATTGTATCTTTTCCTTCTAATAATCGAAACGAAATATTTTGATAAACTAGGTTATCGTTATAATAAACATCGTATCTACCTAAATCAATATCTATAACTAGTTTTACAGTGACATACGTACTTGGGGTATATGAGACATCTTGTGTTGTATTATAACGCCACCCGCTACCATCATGATATTTAAGCAGTGTCGTGGAAGAAGGTCTATCTAATGCAACAGACAAGACTGGTGTTTGCGAGGCTTCAGTCATTAAGAAAATTAAGTTAGTAAATGAGCCTGATGCAATCGAATTGTCAATTAATCCTACTTCCGCAACAACCTTTCCACTTAATAGTTCTGTTGTTTTGACTTTATTATAGGCTTGAGAGCTCCTACCTGTTGTTAAATGATAGTAATTACTATCTTCAATCGTTTTGATAAGATGCGTATTTGTTCCCCTACCTAAGTATTCAATTCCAAAAGGCGTTGTGCCTTCTACGTAGTGATTAAAGTCTTCATAAACATAATATGTTTTTCTTGTTGTTTCTGTTGTCTCCACTAATACTCTTGAGCTTAGAAGTTCATTATGTAAAATATGCATCTCCTCAATGTGTTGTTGAGCATTTGTGTAGTTGGTTTCTAACGTTTTTAATGAATTGATTTTGGTAGTTAATGATTGTTTAATCGTTTCACTATATAAACCAAGTTCTGTGCCTGTTATCATATTTCTGATGGCTGTTTCTGTTTTATTGGCTTCATCAATCAATTTGACACTTACTTCTTCTTGAGATACGCCTGGAATAACGATGGTAAGTGGCTCAGTTAATAAATATTCACCTAAATCATTAGAGACTTTTAAAACCACATTTACTGTAGTATCTTCATAAGGAATATGAATAATGCCTTCTTTAATCACATCAACGTTTGAGACGCTACTGATTTCTACATTATACCCATCAGGTACACTAGGCATGGTAAGTTTAGTCTCATATTTCGTTGGTGAGCCTAAATGAATATAAGGCATTAAATCTTCTAATGAAGTAACTAAAACATCATTGACTTCATAGACTTTGATATAGTCAATGCCTAAATTTGAATCAACTGAATTAATAGCCCCAAATCTATATTGGTTTAAAGTCATGCTTGGATTTCTAAACTGAAGTGGTCTTTCATTCACTTTTTTATTGTCAATATAAACATCAAATGTATTATTGTTCACATTGGCAACCACTTTTATTGAAACCCATTTGTTATACTCATATTTTGCTAATCTAACTTTTGAGTTTAGATCATAGGTCACAATGTCTTTTGTTGGCCCATTTGAATTTTCAAACGCTAGTGCAATCGCAACTTGGTTCCTTTCATTGGAAATATACATTATGTTCCCCCATCTACCTTCGTTGTAACGAACACGTGTTTCAAAAACAACATCGTTAGTAGCGGGTCTTAATAAATCATAATAGAGTTCTGCTGATTGAATGCGAGCTAAATTTTCATTAAAGGTTCGTACAGCAAGGTAATTTACCTCATCACGATAAATATTTGTATTTACAGCACCTGTAATACTACTAATCTTTAAACCAAATGGTGATCTAGCTAAGCGATTTTGTTCATAGGTTTCATAGAGTAAATAGTTTTGTGGACCATCACTTAACACCTTAGAGTCAATTAACGCATCGTAAGCATTCTTTAATTGTAGGGTAGCGTCATTAACCTTTTGAGCATCTAAAGCTTCACTTTGGTTATATAACACAAATACTTCATTAAGTGCACGTTGGTATGCATCATGCTCCGCTACTTTATAATCACCAGGGTTTGTTCCATAGTTAATGTTTAAATAATCATTCGCGTATAAATTAATGCTCGACTTTAGCTCGGTTCTTAAGTTTAAATCACTAACAAACGTTGCATCTAAAGCATAGTAAGGTGTTCGAATTGAAAATGGATTTGTCGTTTCTGGATTTTCATTTGTTCTAGTTAAATAAATCTTATCAATGATAAATCCATCTTCTTGAGCAAATATATTAATCGTTTGAAGTCCTTTTCTTAAATTAGCAACGTCTATTCGTCTCCACTCAAATGCCTCTTCTCTATTCCAAGAGAATAAACCACCTTGTCTATCAAATACTTGTTGACCATCCACACCAAATCCAAATGAATCTCCTGATGGGAATGGGGCATTGTATCTTAACCAAACGTAATAAGAACCTGGGTTATTGATAATGACTTGATAGTTTAGTGTTGGCGCATTTTGCGGCTGACCCGTATAATTAACATCGTGTTTTTGTGTACGCATTGTATAGCCATCTAAATTTCTAGCTAGTATCCACCCACCATTGACTTTGTTTGTTGTGTATGAAAATTCTGTTTCTTCACTTGCATATTCCGCTTCAATAAGTAGTTTCCCGTTTTGTTCAACAACATATCCACTTCCCCAAGGATCGGTAACATCATACGCTTTGTCTGGTAAATATTTACTTTGATAGAATGGGTCTAATTCTTGCCAAACCATCTCGTTATTATATGTTGTATTATAGGATTCTCTTGGTCCTAAATAAGAGGATTTATAGCCGTCTGTATAAATGACCATCTTATCTAATACGATAAATGGATCAATGAAGTATACTTTTATCGTATGTTTGCCTGCTTCCTTAATATCGATATTAAATTTATGTTTGAAAATACCATTAAAGATACCTTCTTCCCAGTCATAACTACCAACACCTGCATCAGGCTCTCCATGTAAAATGATTGGTTCTTCATCATCTATTTGAACCGCAAATCTAATATAACCTAACGCATCTAGGGTTGGAAACCGATAAACTTCCATTGGAAATGTTCCCTTGCTTAAGAAGTGAACATCATAGCTTAGATAAGC
>CAZRKJ010000002.1:0-15404 GCA_964600775.1 uncultured Acholeplasma sp. | reverse complement strand
TTGTGAGATGATATCTTTACTATTATTCCTAATCATATCACCACTAACTCTACCTAAATCTTTAATAATTTCAAATGTTGTGTCATTGTTTTCTCTCATTTTTGAAGGGTGTTCTGCTTCAATAGAAACGTAACCATCTTGTTCAATGTATAACTTATCTTCTATTTTAACATCGGATTTTAAAGCCCATATATGAACCTCTTTTGTTTGATCACCGTGTTCAATAGTGAGCACACCTTCATGATAACCTACATTTAACGATTCAAAGTCTATACTGACCCAAATGCGATCCAAATCTTTTACCTCTCCAGAAGATTTAGATACCTTTATCCAAGGCATATTGGTTGAGACATTGTAAGAAATAGGTTTAACACCTGTGGTAAATATATCAATAAACTTGCTGGCATTTGAATAGTTGAAAAACTTTAAAATAGATTGATCTAATGGCCTTGATTCGTCTTCAACAACAACACCGCTACCACTTTCAGATATATCAAATAGTGCACCACCTTCTGCAAAACCGGCAGCTACTGGCGGATAATAGACATTAGGACCAATTATGCCATCCCATTTCCCTCCCGCAAGTACTTTATTAAAATAACTATTTTCATATTGTTGCATTTCAAAATACTCTTTTGTTAAATGATAACTATTTTCAGCAACCATAGTTTTTCCTTGTTCCATAGCGGTGTTCGCTACGGTTGCATAATAAAACTGAGCATTATAATTAAATGCACTTCTTACTTGATATAATACCATCATATAAAAAGCATCTTTCTTATGTTCAGGTAATTTATTGTATACTTTTTCTGCCCTTGATAGTAAATTTTGATATTGATGCATACGAATATCATACTCATCAGAAAAATGAATGTTCGTAAATAAATCTACAGACATTTGTTCTAATTTTCTAACGTTTGTATATAATGCATAATCTTTTAAAATCGTACCTATTTCTTCTGCAAACTCTTCGCCAAATTCTTTTTCACCCCAATAGGTTGAAAACTCATATACATTGTCTCCATTAAAACGATCCGCATCGTATGCATATTGTAAGAAAAACTCCATTGAAAAATGACCTGGTACGATATCACCAACGTTTAAAATCCAGTTTTTAGTCGCATTATATCTAATCGCCTTATTCATTTCTTCATACATATGTGTCATTGGTGTAGAGTTCAACCACATATAAGATTCATTATCTGGTCCCCAATAAGAATTATGGAAATAAATCCCTCCTCCACCATAACGTTCACGTTCGGTTGGGTTAGGTAGTTGTCTAATAAATCCATGGTTATCATTTACCCAAAGAATCGTAATATCATCCGGTACTTTTAGCCCTAAGTTATAAATTTCTTGAACTTCTTTGTAAGGCGTAAAAATCTGGAATACATCTGATAAATCTTCTTTACCTAAGACTTCTCTTAAAATCTGTCTTTGATCTTCAAAAATCTGCTCTAAAAGTTTTTGTCTATCACCATACCATGGTGCATCATTAATGTTTACCGTTCTAAATGGTGTGTCGTGCTTACCACGCATACCAATAGAGTATTGAACTTCAAAGTCTTTATATATTTCTACAGCTTCTCTCCAATATACTCTAAGTATCTCAGGATTAACCGTATAATCATAATATATTTCATCTGTATAGTTATTTTCTCTTTTATACCTTGCTACAAAAGAATCCCATTCATTGTTGTTATTTCTCATCATCATATCCACATGTGATGTACCCACAACAATACCAAAATAATCCGCTAGTATCGGATTTTCAACATGATCACTAAACGCATCACTAATACCATGCATCGCAGGCCAAATATAGTTTGCATTTAATCTTAGTAGCATTTCAAATATTTTTTCATAAACATTTGGACCCATGTTTTTGCCATCGTCCATTTTTCTACTCCAAACCGCTAGTTTTTCTTCATCGTTAATGAAGATTCCACGGTATTGGACCGTCGGCTCATCTTGATAATGATAAAACCCTTCTTTTAATATGAGGTTATCTTTTTTACTAGCTTGTTGGCTGCCAAAATATTTCCATGGTGATACCCCAAGCATTTCAGATATTTTATAAATACCATAAATGGTTCCTCTTTTATCGCTCCCTGCAATAATTAGAGCGGTTTTAATTTTACCATCATTAAATGGGTCATTGACGGTCTTTAAAATATAAGATTCCCACTTATCTTTAAGTAGTGACTCATCAATTTTACCTAAGTCAATTAACTTTTTAATATGTTCACTTTTATCTAAGGACCCAACAATAACCACTGAGTCTAGTTGAGCGACTTGCTCAACAGAGTCAATAATATCTGCGTTTTTATCTAATACATCTAAAATATCTTTTTTTAAATCTTCAGCTGCCCTAACAACACCTGGATAATCGCCTTCTTTATGGCCAATTTCTGCCTTTCCTTCAACCAAAATGGTTGTCGCAGTTTTGTCAACAAATTGAAAAGCATCGCTCTTGGGGCCATTAACCGACCCCTTCGCGCATGCTACTAATAATCCAAGGGTTACTAAAATGATTAGTGAAGATACTATTCTTTTGCTATGTCTAATCATTCTCTCTCCTTTATTCTACTGTAATGGTAAGCATCTTTATCGATTCCCCTGCAGCGGAGTACGCTTTGATAGGAATTTGATAAACACCTACCTCTGTAAATGTTAATTGTTTTGATACTTCATCGTATAAATAACCAGTTTCTACTTCTACATGTAGTGCATCGTAGTGATTAACCACACTATAATCTAGAGTTATGACCGAAGAGACACCAATGGTCTCATCTACGTTTATTAGCGATAATACTGGCGCATAAATTTTTTCAATTTTAACTGAATCTAAAACAACTTCTAAATTGGGTCTATTTGAGCCAAACGCAATCACTTTAAAATCATTTCTAGAGTTTCTATATTTAAAACTACCATAGGTTACCCCATCAATGGTTACAAAATATGATTCTGTTGCATGATTAAATGAAACAGACATATCATAGTATTGACCCGCCACTACATCCTGTAATTCTACCCAACTTCCTACGTTTCTATCATATGCTTTAAACTTGTTGTTTTGTGTAATCACAGCCGCTCCGAAGTTAGCTGTGGTGGCTATGTTAATAGTTGTGGTGTCTGCATACATTAAGAACACATATGCAGGTTCTGCAGTATCAGTAATCATAGATTTCACTCTAGATGAGAACAAATATGACCCATCAAAATCCTGTCTATAATAGGCTGTTGCTCTAACTGCAGTAGCTGGGTTTTTAATATGTAATTCTCCGTTTTCCACATAAACATAGTTTTCTACTGGTGAACCGGTTGTGTAAATTGTGTGGCTTGAATTAACGTCAAAATCATCATTAATTAGATGGCCTGAATTAGTAACATTCACTGTGATCGTCTTTTCATCAAATGCATTTATGTTTTCATAGCGCAGTGTAAACACATACGTTCCTACTTCACTAAATGTTGCCACATTATCAGATATAGATACTGCTGGTGCAGAGGAAATCGTTAGTGTTGCTTCAGGGTTTGCTACATTAAGCGAATATAATAATTCATAAACATTTGTTTCTTGCAAGTCAATAGACGCGGTGTCTTCAACAACCGTAATTTCTGGTGCAACCTCGCCTGCAATGACTGATACTGCAAATGTTTTACTCACCGTTGTGCAAGTGGTCGTGACATCTAGTGTAAACGTATATTCGCCCGCTTCAGTAAAGGTAATAGTTTCGTTTTCAAATGTGTAACCTGTGTTTGATCCGGTTAGTGTCATTGTATAAGGAATGCCATTCTTAACAACATTTTCTAATGACAATGTTAGTGTATCTAGTGTGAGTGTATAACTAGGTTCTATGATTACTTCAGGAGATAGCCGATACATTCTAATATAATCAAATTCCATTGTTGAATTAATGCGGTTATCAATACCTATATCAGCTAATTTATCTAGTTGATTTTCTGCCACACCTTTAGTTCTAAGCGATAGGTTAGTGTGTTTCACACCATTAACATACATGTCAAATACACCTTCACCTAAATAAACAACTGCCTTAATGGTAATCCACTCACCCACTGGGGCAGCGTAATGGGTATTAAACCATGTTGATCCGTTTTGGTATCTTATGGTGCCCTCTTGGACCGCAATACCTAATACATTGGCACTACCAGCATAGATTAAAGCAACGTTTTGGAATAAAGGTGTTGCCACTTTATATCTGGTTTCATACACAATAACACCTGAAGGTGTCTCTAGTAAAGGTGCACCAAATAGCGCTTTTCCAGATGCTGTGGTTTGCAAAGTTAGTATTCCATCAGCTACTGTACCGGTGGCACCATTAGTAAATGTTAAACCTTCTGGTAACGTATCAAATTCGTTGATATATATGTAGTTTTCTACCGATTCATCGTTTACTGTGATAGTGATTGTCTTACTATCCACACCAACACTATTAGTTGCAGTAACGGTAACAAGATACACACCCGTTTCATAGAATGCTAGTTCAGTGTTGCTTACTTTTGTATAACCGGTTAACTTATCAACACTAATCTCAGTGGTTGGAATTGGGCTGCCTATAACAGAGTAGTCAAGTATGACATGTGAATCATTAACAAGATTAATACTAGGTGTTGCTTCATTGACTGTAATTTCTGGTAACGCTGTTGTTACAACATCAATTGAAACCACTTTAGTATCGCTGCCTTGACTATTAGTTGCAGTGATGGTAAAGACAAAAGTGCCTTCTTCCGTAAATGTAATCACATTATCAACGATGCTATAACCTGAAGTATTGGCTGTCTCAATAACTACCGTTGGTTCAGGTGCACCAGTTATTGAATAAGTGAGTGTATGTGTGTTTGTTAATCTTAAATCAACGACTGCTTCACTATATTCTATTGAAATGGTTGGTGCCAGTTCGTTAATAACGTTAATAGTAATATCTTTTGATTCAGAACCATTAATATTGGTTGCGGTGATAGTTACAGTATACGTACCAACTTCTGTGAAAGTTAACGTGTCACCTGAGAGTGTGTATCCAGTCGATGGTGTAACTTCAATAGACGTTGTTGGATTAGGATCACCCAAAGCCTCATAAACAAGAGTATGGGTTGCATCAGTAGCTATATTTACTTCTGCGGTTGTATAACCTACATCTAATGTTGGCTCATTTTTAGTTACTACTGTAAGGGTTATTTCTCGGGAAATAGTGTCAACTGAATTCGTTGCCGTTATAGTAAACACATACACACCTTCTTCACTAAACGTTACAGCATTATCTAATAATGAATATCCTGTTTCTGACGTTGTTTTGATTATTGTTTCCGGTGTTGGTGTACCAAATACTTGATAAACAAATGTATGTGTTGCATCAAGGGCTAGGTTTACTTCTGCTTCTGTATAATTTATTTCAATCCTTGGTGCTTCGTTCACTGTAATAACAATAGATTGCTCTACAATACCCAGGATTGACTGGGCACGTAAGGTTACATTGTAAACACCAACATCACTGAAGGTGATTGTTTTTGTTAGTGAGTCATATGTATAATTATTTGAATCGACAACCACTTCTAATTCGTGTGTAAATTCATTAATTTCATAGTCTAATACAACAGATGCACTACCATCAACTAACAAAATCTCTTCTGATGTATTATTTAATGTCAATGATGGTACATAAATTCTTTCTAATTTTAAAGAATCAACAACAATATCTATATTTGGTCTATTTGAACCAATAGCTAAAACACCAAAGTCAGTTAAAGAGTTTCTGTATTTGAATGGCCCATAAGTATCGCCATCTATACTAACTAAGTAGGTTTCCGTATTCATATTAAATGAAACTTGAAGATCATAATACGTATCCATGCTTGCTTCTTTTAAAATAACCCATTTTCCAGCAACACTATCATAAGCTTGAATTGAATTATTCAAGAAAATAACCGCTGCACCCATGTTTCCTGTTGAACCTATGTTAATATCCGTCGTGTTTTTATACATTAAAAACGCGTATGCAGCTTCTCTAGTGTCTAACACATGGTATTTAATTCTTGCACTGTATGCGTATGCCCCTTCAAACATATGTTGATAATACGCTATCGCTCTAACAGCTGGAGAAGGGTTTTTAATGAATAATTCTCCGTTTTCCGCATAAATAATAGCCGATTGACCAGAATAAGGCGTAAACGTTGAAACTAAATCAAAATCATCATTAATAATCACTTCACTTGATTCTACTATAACCGTGATTGTCCCTTCACTCATTCCTATTATATTTTCAGCATGTATGTTAAATGTATAAGTTCCTGCTTCAGTAAATGTAACCACATTATCGGTTAGTGTATAACCAGTCAAAGGAAAACCTGTGATAGTGACATCTTCTAGAGGGTTCCCGTGTGTGATTGTGTAATTTAGTGTTAACTCTGGGTTTTTACTTAATATAACCAATTCATTAGATTGATTAATCGTAACAATTGGCGCAAACTCATTCACCACAGTAATTACTACATCTTTCGTTGCCGTACCACCCGTATTTGTGGCAGTAATAGTTACTGTGTAAATGCCAACTTCACTAAAGGTAAGTGTATTACCATCTAAAGTATAACCAGATAATGCATCTAGTGTTATATCTACAGTTGGCGTTGGGTCACCTGTGACTGTATAAACGAGTTCATGTGTCGCATCTACAAAAAGATTAACCTCTTGGGTTGAATATTCAATTAGAATAACTGGATCACTCTTAGATACCACCGAGATGGTAATATCTTTTGTCACACTACCCACAGAATTTGTTGCTGTAATCGTAAATGTATATGTGCCTACTTCACTAAATGTGATCACATCACCTGAGATTGTATAACCCGTCTCAGGTAGACCTGAAATAACAACTTCAGGTTTTGGAAAACCACTTACTGTATAAGTTAATGTATGTGTTGGATCAAATAATAAGTTAACCTCTGCTTCTTGATATGTGATATCTATTTGAGGGGCTTCATTCGCTTCTAACACAGTGATGGTTAATGTTTCAATAATCGTTTGAACATAGTTAAATGCTTTAACCTCAATTGTATACATACCAGCTTTTGTAAAAGTAAGTACATTACCCGATACGGTAAAACCTTCTTGTGCTTCAATGGTTATAATTGACTCAGGGTAAACCAAACCGTTTGTATAAAGTACTTGGTAAGTGTTTGTTATATTTAAATCTAGAGTTGCGGTATCTTCTGTTAATTCAAATGCTAAGTTATCCGCAAAACTTACCTTTAATGAATCATAAGTCATAATTGCACCGGTTTTATCAGAGCCTATATATAAATGTGTCATTAGATCTTTATTAGCTGGCACTCTATAAGCAAAATCTCCAATAAATAAATCATCAATATAAAGCAAATAAGTGTCTGCGTTCACGTCTATAATGACTTTAATATCGTATTGTTGTCCAATGGTAAATGGTTTAATATTTTTCCAACTACCATCGTGATGTTTGAAATTGCCATTTTCTGTTGCAATCGCGATCGCTATATCCGCTAATGCGTTAGAATTTTTCGAATAGATAAAGAAGAAGTTTGAAAAGGCATTGCTATTTGGTGTATATAGCATCTCAAAAATGACTTTATCTTCTAAAACACGTCCAAATGGGATTTTAACAAAGGCACTGTTATCAGATCCTTGTGCTGAAATAACCAGTTTGTCATTTTCAACAACAACACTACCTGTTCCTTTGGTTGTTATCGTATAATCTGGATTAAGTGTTGTAAACTCATCATCAATAAATGCGCTTGTTTCTAATGCTTCAACGACAATTACTCCTTCATGGGCAGCAACACTGTTTTCTGCTTTAATTGTGAAGGTATATAGTCCAGCTTCTGTAAATGTAACAACATTATTACTCAGTGTATAACCAGACTCTTTATCTGAAGTTATTGTTACTACTTCTTCAGGATTACCTGGAGTAATAGTGTAATTTAAAGTATAGGTATCTTCTTTTGATAAGTTAACTAAACCATGTTCTTCAATAATGTTAACGATTGGCGCGTATTGATTCCCTGTTACGGTAATGACTACTTCGTCAAAAACACTATAAACACCATTAAAAACCTCTACTTTAAATGTATAAGTGCCAACCGCTGTAAATGTCACTACGTTTTCAACTAGTGTAAAGCCTACTGCAGGTGTAGCTGAAATCGTTATTTTTGATGTTGGGTTGCCTTCTAATACAGTATAGTCAATGGTATAAGTTGCATCCACATCTATATCAACACTTGCTGTTGTTTCAGTTAATGAAACGGTCGGTGCTGATGCGTATGTCACTTTAATATAGTCATGAGACATATTTGTTCCGGTCTTATCTGAACCTAAGTATAAATGAGTACCTTGTTTTGCAAGTCCAGGATTTCTAAATGGGAAATGACCTTTAGAAACACCATCAACCAACAATTCAAACATGGTTGTTTCTACATTCATAACCATTGTTAATTCATACCAAACATCTAATGTATAAGGCATAATGGTTACCCATGTGGATCCATTGTGATATCTAATATTACCGGCTTCAAATGCCACCGCTGCGATGATATCGGATGTTGAGTATCGGTTGTTTGCATAAACAAATAATGCGTTAGAAAATGCAGGGTCTTCTACTTTAACTTTCGTATCAATCACATAACTATTTGTTAACACATGTCCAAATGGGATAGCCACAAATGCACTGTTTGCGCTTCCCGCTGATTGAATATTCATGACACCGTCTATATAAGTCACTGATCCGGTGCCTTGTTTTGTAATTTCATATGCAGGTTCACCTGTAAAATCTTCATTTAATACATTAATGCCATCAATGACAGTAATTTCTACAAACTCAAATACGCTGCCGGCAGCATTCGTTGCAGTGATTTTAAAGTTATATGTGCCTACTTCTGTGAAAGTGATTGCATCGCCTAATAAAGTATATCCAACTTCTTTATCTGCAGTAATGCTTACAACTGGTTCTGGATTACCACCCGTTACTTCATAAGATAATGTATAGGTTGGATCATCGGCTAGATTAACCAATGCCATAGTTTCACTGACCCTCAGCGTTGGTGCAATTTGATCTCCTGTCACTACTATAGTTAGTTCTTTTTCATCAATACCAGCACCGTTTTGAGCTTCTACTCTAAATAAGTATGTGCCAGCTGCGGTAAAGGTAATGATATTTTCATTCACTACATAGCCTGTAGGTGCGCTACTTGTGATCGTAATAACTGGATCTGGGCTACCAGTAACATTGTACTTCACTTCATAAGTTGAACTAACTTCTAAATCTAGAGTTGCTTGAGTTTCTAATAAAGTAAGGGTTGGTGCTACTGAGTTATAAATATAAAGATAGTCATAAGCAAATTCTGAATTTGCTTTTGTAGAGCCAAATTCTAGTCGATAAATATTATCTTCAAATCCGTCCCCACCGTTTCTAAATGTATAAGAACCTATTTTCCTTCCATCAATGAATAAATCAAACATCCCTTTGTTAGGATTCAATGATCTATCTCCAATATTAAGGACCATCTTAATATCATAATATCTACCACTTTCATATGGCATAATATTTTTCCAGCCACCACCATCATGGTATTTGATTTGATTGTTTTCAAATGCCAATGTAGCAACTATGTCTGAGGTATTAATGCCACCTGTATAAAAGAATAATACATTTGTAAACGCGGTTGAATTAGACATAAATCTAGTTTCAGCGACAACCGTTCCACTTAATGCCTCAGCAAACGCGAATGTCCCCATAACTTCTCCAGTTCCAACCGTTTCCATTTTAAGGATTCCATTCTCAACAGCGATAGCTCCACCACCAGATGTTCTCTTAGATATAAATGGAGGTACTAAATTATCATCAAAATCGGCATATAAATGATAGCCCTCTTTTTGTTCTGCTGATACTACAGTAACAACGAAAGTATCTGTTATTTCATTTTTAGAACTAACAGTAATCGTAGCCTCACCTACAGATACAGCACTAACTGTACCGGTAGCTGATACTGTGGCAATAGCTTCATCGCTACTTACCCATGTTAAGCCTTTATCTGTTGCATTTTCAGGTAAAACTGTTGCTCTTAAAGTAACAGTATCACCTATAAATAGAGTTTGTGCTTTTTTATCTAAAGCAACACTCGTCACTTCTATTGGGTCATCAATGATCGGGTCTATGGGTTTCTTCTTACAGCCGAACAATGTTAATCCAATGAATAAAACAAATACTAATACTATTTTTTTCATGTTTTTTCTCCTTTGCTTACTTGTTATATAGATACATATAATCAAATGTAAATGTAACGTTTTCTCTAGAATCTATCCCAATATTATTGAAATTATTAATAGAGTTTTCTAGTATTCCTACCGTTCTTAATGAAAGGTTTTCATATAAAGTGTCATTAATGTATAAGTCAAATGTTCCAAGACCAATATGAACTTCTGATTTTATCACTATCCACGTGTTTGCTTGATAGGGGACTATGGTTTGCCAGCCCGAGCCATTATGATATACAATATTTCCACCCGATAACGCAACTGATAAAATAGGCGTTGATCCGGCATATAAAAACTGCGCATTTAAGAATGTTGATGTGTTGCTTGACTTAACTTTTGTTTCATAGACAACAACTCCACTTAAATTTTCCGTAAAATTACCTTTAAAGAGTGCTTTAGCGGATGTTGTAGTTTGAAGTTGCAATGCCTCATCAACTATGGTAGCTGTAGCCCCATTTGTTAGTGTTATTTCACTAGGTACGGTTAGAAAATCATTTTTATAAATATAATTCACGCCTTCAACAGCTTTAATTGTAATCGTTTTAACATCACTGCCTAAGTCATTTATAGCTGTGATTGCTAGACTATATTCCCCTGGGCTTAACAACTTAATGCGTTTATCATCTATAATAACAACTTGATCGCTATCACTTGTTAGAGTAATGTGTGCCTTAGGATGTGATGTCACTTCATAAGGAACTTCATATTCAATACCATTGAAATAGATAATGTCTTGATTTGTCGCTGTTATGATAGGTGCCATCGGCTTCTTAACAGTAAAAGTCATCTCTTTTGTAACACTACCTGCACTATTACTTGCTGTTATAGTAACTAAGTACGTTCCTTCTTCGACAAAAGTAATCAAGTTTTCTTCTAATAAATAACCCTGCTTATCTACAGTAATAGAGATAATCGGTTCTGGGTTACCTGTCTTTATGTATGCAATTGAGTATTGAACATCGGTATCAATATTCACTTGTGTTTGTTCTAGTTGAAGTGTCGGGTATTCAACATCACCTAAAACGATAACATCAAGAGAATGTCTTGATTTTCCGATAACATTTTCTAACTCAAAAACCAATTCATAAGTTCCGCTTGCACTAAATTCTATTTGATTATCTACAACTGTATAACCAATATTCGGGGTTACTATAATCGCTAGATTATTAACCGCTGGATAGCTTTGTGCAGTGTGTATATTGAATGTTATTGGGGTATTTAACTCAACCTCTGTTGCGCTTAGTTCTACGTCAAATTGTGGTGCTTCCCCGTAAGCAACGATAAGTTCATCATAATACATTCTCGTTCCTACTTTATCTGAACCAATAACTAGTTTTGAAATGGTATCTCGTTTTACTGGGAATCTAAATCCATATTGTCCAATATAGGTTTGATCTATAAAGAGCTCAAAGACACCTTGGCCTATGTCCAAAACCATTTCAATGTCATAAACAACATTTAAATCATATGCTTTAATCACTTTCCAAGCACTACCATCATGATAATGAATGTTTCTATTTTGAAAAGCTAAACTGACTATAATTTCATTATCATCATTGTAGAAAAAGAGTGCGTTTGAAAATGATTCAGAGCCTACACTAAATTTAGCGTACGTATAAATCTTATTTTTCAGTGGTGTTAATGGTATTGAAACAAATGCCTGATCGCCAGAAGCATTCACTTTAATCTCCATTTTCTCATTAATGAATGAAACCATACCATTGCCTTTTGTTTCAATACCATAATTTAGTGGTTTTTTATTATCATTATATGTTTCAGAAGTAATGATATTATCCTCAACAACAGTTACATTTACCACACCTACATCCGTGCCTATTTGGCTTGTTGCACTTATACTAAATGTGTAGTTCCCTTCATTTAAAAATGTAATTTCATTATTTTCAATGCGATATGTATTTGGGCTTCCCGTAATAATAATTTCAGAATCAGGAAATCCCTCTATGACAGTATATTTCAAACTGTAATTTGGATCATTAGATAAAATCACAAAACCGTCATTTTCATGAATAAGCACTTGAGGCGCTTGTCTTTTTTCAATGACCTCAACAATAAACTCTTGACTATCACTACCTAATTCATTGGTTGCCGTAATCGTAAACGAATATGTACCAGGTTTAGAAAAAAGTATTTTGTCACCATCAATATAAATGTCTAAATGTGTTGATGTAATCACTATATTTACATTAGAACCAACCAATCTATATCTAGGTTGATAGGTTGGGTCTAGTTCGAGTTCCACTAGGTCATAGGCACTTAACAAAGTAATTTGGGCAGGTTCGTTAGCCACAGGGCTTATAACGACTACTTGAACTACTTTTTCTAATTCACCTGCTTTTATGATTATCGTTGTTTGGCCTGCATTGAAGGCTTCAATTAATCCTGTAGTAGAAACCTTTGCTACGACATCATCATTACTTTTAAATACAATGGTTTCATTTGAAGTTGCTTCTATTTGATAGGTTTCCCCTATTTCTAGTTCAACCTGAGTTTCCTTAACTTCTAAATAAGACTCCTCAATATTTGGTTTAGGTTTACATGATGTTAGTAAAAATCCTAATAATATCCATTTAATATATTTCATAATTACTCTCCGTTAATGTATTTAATGAACGCTTGTTGCATTAATACTTTACCCGCATCATTTAAGTGTATGCCATCGTATAAATAGTTTGTATAGTTATCCTGATCAATACCTACAGCCGTGTGCAAATCAAATATTTCAACATTATATCGTGGTCCTAATTCGAATAAAGCTTCATGAAACGTGGAATATAAGTTTTGATATCCACCTGTTCTGTATATCGATGTAGACCAAATGATTCTTGCATTAGGCCATTTATTTCTAAAATAATTCATTGTATATTCTACGGCACCAATTAATGTTGTTTCATCGCTACCTATACTACCCATTTGATAACGATTAACACCCACGTTATGCACATCATTGGTTCCTCGTTGAAGGAGGATAATATCTGGTTCAGGAAAAGCTTCGTACAAACCTGATTTAATGTGACTAACAATGGATCTATCATTATAGGGGGCGATAGTTGAACCACCAATATTATCAATATATAAATGATCAAATCGACTACCTCTTAGTATGTTTTGAACCATGTCAGCAATTTTATTATCTGTAAAATCAAATATAGAATCAGCAACCGTTAACATCGTTTTTCCTGGTTTATTATCCGCTAGTTGTTGACTATAGGAGATTATTTCTTTGCGTGAGGAAAAGAAATAATTACTAAAAGTTGCTTTCATGTTGTGAGTAATTAAACCTGCCTGTGACTCATTAATGTCGTATTCTTTTTCAAAAATAACTAAGTCATCTACGAAAAATGAAAGTTTAGTGCCTACCTTTAGTACGGCCATTTTCATGTTTTTCATTCTTATAGTCGGATAAAATGTAACCAGTTCATCAACGGAGATGTTTAAAAGTTTATTATTTATAACAACCCTTAAATGTATTTGAGTATTGTAATCCGCTATAAACGATACTTGATGCGTTTTATCTTCCGCTGCAATGACACCTATTCTCGTAGGGTTAGCACCTAACTCTTTCACATCAAAGTGTGTTTCAAAATAATAATCTATACCCATTTCTTTAAAATACGCAGTTTGAGTTGTTAGTAATGTTTGCTCAACACTAGGAGATAAACCACGATCATTAGAAAAATCAAATCCAATGGTGTTTTCTAACACAAAGTAACTCTCACCAAAAGTATCGCCTCCCTTTAAAGAAGTTTGAATACCATCACTAAAGACATAATATTGTTTGGTGATATCTTTGGGATTATGTGGTGCTAAATACCAATAATCTGATTCTCTATTATTCACTAGGAACGTATCATCTTTACTATAAAAACCAATCCCTAGTCTTACGTATTTATCAGTATTTAGAGGGATATATGCTTCAAATTTAGTAACATATTGACCTCCTTCTTTTTTTGTTTCAAAAAATATAGCTGCATTGTATAATGTAATACCTTTCATCAAAGGATACTTTGTTTTTCCCACCATTAAATCTACATGAACGGAATCGTCCTTTGAGTGCATAAAACTACCGCCTACATATAATCCATTATCAATATAAGCACTGTATGATAGTGATTTTTTTCCGAATGTTTCACTGATAAAGGGCGTAACCCAATCATCGGTTTCTCCATCTATAGAAGACGGTTTTACCAATGATTTATACCCACTACGAACAAAGGGTATATATGAAGACACTTCTGTTTCAATACCACTTGGACTAATGAATCCCTTAACTTCAGGATAAACATAAATTTCATTAAAACTAGTAATTGGTATTTCTATTAATAAGGTTTGACCATTATCATGTAACTCATATGTCCCCTCAAAATCACCTTGAAGAAACACATAGCTTCCTTCATAACCAAAAGGTTTATAGGTCGTTACTTTGTCATTTTTTATAACCATTTTTCTTGCTGTCTCTGATAGTGGATTTGTAAAGCTGTATGCCACTGAGAGTTCGCCAGCTATAGTACTTTTAACACCTATCTGCACAGATGAATTATTGACATTTATTTTAGTTGTTAAAGTATGCTCACCATCTTCGATAACATGAGCTGTTGTATTCCACCCGTCAATAACTGCGCTTGCACTGAGTTTCGGATTGAATATTGCAACCATTGTAACGGCTGTTATGGTTATTAAAATAGTGCTAAATAGTTTTTTTATTTTCATAGCGTTTATCCTTTATGATTGTGTGTTGGACCATCAATCTTAAGTTTTCCATCATTAAAATAAATTTCATCGATATAAACTTGTCGATTTGCACTTGGTCTATCGTAATATGTATGCGCGTGATACACGCAATACATTTTTCCGTTTAACCCTTTAACCACAGAATTGTGTCCTGGACCAGATACATTTTCTGTTGTTTTTAAAATGGGATTTTCTTTCGCTTTTTTAAAAGGTCCATAAGGGCTTTTTGCAACTGCATACCCCATGGCATAAGTTGGTGAGGCATAAAATCCCCCAGAATACATCAAATAATACAAGTCATGTTTCTTAAGCATAAATGCACCCTCATTCCAACGCCAGTCGCCTGTAATTCTTTCCC
>CAZRKJ010000001.1:9966-32179 GCA_964600775.1 uncultured Acholeplasma sp. | reverse complement strand
ACTTGCAATATATGAAACATTTAATTATCTATATGCCTTTATTGACCTTTGGTTGATTTCAGGTATTAATACAAACTTTGTCACATCGGTTATCTTTATTGATGAGTTAAGGCTTGCAGTTACTGCCTTTGGTGGGTCTATTGCTGCAGCAGGTTCTGTAATTGTTGCTAGACATTTTGGATCAGATGATATTGATTTAGCTAAAAAAAGTGCCGCACAAGCAATTTTACTAGCAGTTATTGTTTCTTTTGGCATTATCTTTTTAATGATTAGTTTTGGTACAATCATATTACAGTTTTTCGGTGCGACAACTGAAATTATTGATTCTGGTTTAAGTTATTATAATATTCAAATGATTACAACTGGTTTGGTTGCATTTAATGCTGTATATATAGGTATAGAAAAAGCTAAAGGGAATACGAGTGTTATTTTATATAGTAATATTGCAGTTATGTTTATCAAACTTATTATGTCTTTTGTATGGGTAAGAAGCTTTAATGGGGGATTGCTTGAATTATCATTATCAAGTATGTTTGCACAATTAGGTCTATCCTTAATAGCAATCTACATGTTGGTGTTTAATAAAAAAAGTTCGATTCGATTAAGTTTCAAAGATTTTAGGATTGAAACATCATTTATGAAAGAAGTATTTTTACTAGCCATTCCTGTATTCTTAGGTAAGTTCTTATTTAATATGGGTAAGGTTGTCATTAATGGTATTGCTTTAATGTATCACTACTATGTTGTAGCTGCATTAGGTATTAGTGCTAGAATCTTTGGTTTCTTTGCAGGTATTGCCAACGTCTTCCATGAAACTGAAATGGCAGTAGTTTCAATTAATATTGGATCTAAAAGATTAGACCGTGCGGTTAAATCATTTTATATAGCAATTACATATGCAGCGATTGTATCCATTGTAGGACTAATAATTAGCTGGTTTATGCGTGCACCGATGTTAAGTATATTAGGTGACTTTGATAATGAACAACGCTACGTAATTTTAGAAATCTATAATTATGAACAATTTTCATTAGTTTTTAGTGCGTTAATCTCAGCAATATCTGGCATGTTTATTGGGTTTAAGAAGACTAAGGTGGTCTTTTGGATTAACATTATTCGTGTGGTTATCTTAAGATTACCGGTATTGTGGTTAATGTATACCTTCTTACCAGGAGAAAACTTTAGAGATGTAGGATTTGTTATGTTTTTCTCTAACAGTTTAACAACATTGATTGCAGGTGTAATGGCGATACGTTTTATATACACCTTAAAAACATACGGTTATCAAGATCTTTTATACCAAAAAATTACATAAATTTAATTATAAAAAAAATGTCAAAAAAACTTTGTATGAAAGCGTTGACATTTTTTTTTGCTTGTGATAAAATAACGTTGTATTAATAAACAGCGTTTATCATAATAGACGGCTGATGTGAGAACACATAATTAAGTGAAGAATAATTCAACAAGTCTTTGTTTAAATGCCTCATCCAAAGTTTGATTGAGTGGGTGCTCAATGTAAGGGTACTCTCGAAACTCAAAGTGCGTTTTATCCCAATCATGATATCTAGTTTTTAGATTTAAATCGATGAACTGATTGTTGATAAAAGTAACTTTTGCATGATTACGCCAAGGTCTTGCAAGTACAGTGTTAAATTTTGGATTCAACGATTTAATTGTACAGTGGTAAAAGACAAACCCAATACCTTTTTCATAAGTAGAAGGGGCGGCAAGATAGCCACTTTGATTGAATAGCAGTTCGCATTGGTTGAATAAGCAATTACCACTACCAAAGATGAAATCAACATTACCTTCAATGCTAGAGTTATTAATTTTAGTTAGTGTGGTTTGTGTAAGACGTTCCTCAGGTGGCAGGATGTGAGCATAACGATGTGCCAAGTCTTCAGGTAAGGGTCCGATAAATAATGTATCTTGGTTACCGATGATGTTACAGTTTGTAATTGTTGTGTGATTACCATAGATTGCAAGGGCAATCGCTTGGCCAATTTTATCACCACTGCCTGCATCATTTTGGATCGTTAAGTGCTTGAGTTTATTGTTAGAACCAGTAATTGATAATGTCGGTGTTCTAAAGGTATTATATAGTAACCCGTCTGCATGAAATTTATAGTTATAGTCATTAAAAATTATTATTGTATCGGTTTTAGATTCACCAATTAAAGTTACGTTAGATAAACGTAGTGCTACCTTTTGACGGTAGATACCCTTACTTAAATAAATTGTATGGAAATATAGTGGATCTAATGTATCTAAAAAAGTTTGAAGATTCGTTTCTGGGGTGACATAATGTTCTAACATCCGTATGCTCCTTAAAATTAGTTTATATATTTATTATAAGTGGAGATTATCAAATTGACAATCAAGAAGTTTATGTGGATGGACATTTTAATACTTACTATCTGGGGCATCTTAATGGATGTTGTAGCTTATACCATAACAACATGGATAGCAACCTCATCAATGTCACTACCAATAACTGAATCTGTGTTCATTGCACCAAGCTTTACGATTATATATTTGATATATCATCGTTGGCATAACAAAGGCATTTTAGTGAATGGTGTGTTCTTGTTACTACATTTAATATTGTACCGTGCTCAAATATTTAGAAGTTATGAATTTGTTGCAATGATATTATTATCCTATGCAGTATTCTTACTAACGATTTATATGACAAGATATGCAACAAGAATAAAATCTGGACAATGGCTGTACCATTTAATTGTCTTTAACATCCTATATATTCTAATGTTTCTTGTAGAATTCATTGTAGGCATTACCTTAGGTGTTGAAGTAATCTTACTAGGTGTTGTAACAAGACATTTAATCAATCTTATGATTTGTTCATTAATTGTCATTATCATGGCAATCCAAAACAATCTCATCATCGATATGAAATTACATTTAATTAATAGTAAAAAAGAGGAAGAATTATGAATCTAGCAAACGAACAATCAATTATATCCTACAAAGAACTAGAGGCTTTAAGAGAAGAAGCAATCTTCAGGGAGATGGAGGAATCTAAACTACATCGTTATTGGTTGACAATTAAACGTCAATGGCCAATTTTTGTGATGTTAATCCCAGTATTGGTATTCTTCTTACTTTTTAGATACCGTCCAATTTTAGAGCTTATTATTGGTTTCAAATCCTTTGATGCAAATATTACAAATAATACATTTGAATCACCTTGGATTGGATTTTATGCATTAAGAGAATTAATGTTTGGAACAAAAGAATACACAGTGCTGTTTTGGAGAGCATTTAGAAACACATTTACGATTTCAATGTATGGCTTATTATTTGGTTTTCCTATTCCAATTATCTTAGCACTTTTATTTAGTGAAATTAAAAGTGATGGCTTTAGATCGATTACTCAAATACTAACCTATTTACCTAAGTTTATTAGTACGGTAGTCATTACATCCTTGCTTTTCTTAATGTTAAGACCAGGTCAAGCAGATGCAAATATTCAACCGGGTATTATTAATGGCTTATTAGTTTGGATGGGAGCCGTTCCAAATGAGACGAACTTACTTGGTAATCCAGCCTACTTTAGATCGATATTTATATTATCTGATATATGGGAGGGGGCTGGCTATGGTTCCATTGTGTACTTTGCAGCTATTATGGCCATCTCACCAACTTCATATGAGGCCGCTAAGATTGATGGCGCAAATAAGCTAGATCAAATTCGTTATGTGACATTACCGGGTATGGCACCAACCCTAACGATTATGTTGATCCTTCGGATTGGTGGTATATTATCAGTCGGTTATGAAAAGATTATTTTGATGACCGAAAACGAAGTACACTGGGTACTAGACTCTGCAGACGTGTTATCAACATTCATTCTTAGATTAGGAAATGTATATGGTTCAAGTGCTGGTTTATCAGTACCACCAGATTTAGTTAGAGCATTTTCTACATCAGCGGACTTGTTTAACTCATTTATTGCAATGTTCTTAGTACTAGGCGCTAACTTTATTTCACGCCGTGTGTCCGACACATCATTATTTTAGGAGTCCAACATGAAAAGATTAGATACGAGTGAAATTATATTTAAAATATTAGCCTATGTACTAGTAACATTATTTGCACTTGCAACATTATATCCGTTCATTTATACCATTTCAGCATCAATATCTTCTAAAAATGCAATGGATGCAGGTGCTGTAGTATTTTGGCCGGTAGAACCAGATTTTCTAGCTATTAAAGCCTTCTTTGATGAGCCTGCACAAGGTGTACGCTTATGGAGAAGTTATACAAACACATTATTCTATACATTCTTTGGAACAATATTTTCGATGGGTGTATCGATATTTGCAGGGTATGCATTATCAAAAAGTAAGTTATTATTTAAACGCCAAATCGCATTCTTTATTATCTTTACAATGTGGTTTAGTGCAGGTTTAATGCCAACTTACTATAACTACCAAGCATTACTTGTTACAAACCGTTGGGGTATTATTTATGGGTTTGGTGTACAAGCATTCAATATTATATTATTAAGAAACTATTTCCAAGGTATTTCACAGGAAATTGAAGAAGCAGCGATCGTTGATGGTGCAAATGAACTACAGCTCTTAACATCAGTATATATACCGATGAGTAAGTCAGCTATAGCAACTGTTACATTATTCTATGCATTATCACGTTGGAATGGGTATTTCTGGAATCGTATTTTAGTAGCAAATGCAAATGAGCATCCGCTACAAGTTATTCTACGATCCATCGTCTCTGAATCTGGGGACTCTGAAACCGGATTTGATTATCCATACTCATTAAGATCACTTGCTTATGCAGCAATCGTCTTGTCTGTTATTCCAATCATCATTATATATCCATACTTGCAAAAATATTTTGCAAGAGGTGTAAATGTTGGTGGAGTCAAAGAATAAAAATAGAAAAAAAAGAAAAAGGAGATTTGTGATGAAAAAAATATTTTCATTATTAGCATTAACTTTAGTATCACTTGCTATCGTTGCGTGTACACCAAGCGAATATGTACCAGACTTTAGTCAACAAGTCGATCTAAATGTTGCGATTAACTATACAACTTCTGGACAGTTATATAGTATTAGTTATCAAAGGGAAGATTCATACTCCCCTGTGATGAAGCCAGGTAAGACTTATGTAAAAGGTAATCTATTGCCAGCTTGGGAAAGAATTGGTGAATTAACCAATACAAGATTCCATGATAAAGCAATTGTAGCTGATAAGAGTACCAATGAGCAATTCACAAGATTATTAGGTAATGGTTTTGATGACATCGACTTAGTAAATGGTACGGGAGCATTAATTGGGGATGCTGGTGTTCAAGGATCATTTGTTGACTTATCACAATACCTAGATCAAATGCCAAATATTTCTGCATTCTTTGATGCAAACCCTGCTGTTAAACAATCCATTACATCTGGTGATGGTGGTATTTACTTTACCCCTTACTTTGATGGTATTAACGAGCTAGAACATATGTTCTTAGCACGTCTAGACTGGATTAAAGATATTTTAGATGCAACGAGTACAGATGCATTTGATGGTGAAGTTTACCCACTAGGTTCAAACTATCAAAAAGAAACACCTGATAGTGCTACTTATACAGTGAAAGTTGCCAATGCGGACGGTACTACACGTGATGTAACGAAAACTAGAACTACAAACGTTATTGACGTTTTACGTGCAGTTGAGGTTAAATCAGGTAAAAACTTAGCTGATGCATTCCGTGGTTATATTAGCGCAACATATGGCACAGGCCATGGTTATGCGAAATTATCAGATATTTTTGCTGGTACAGATGCATCTTATGATGTTGATGAATTAGTTGCATTAATGTATGTTATTGATGCAAATCCTAATTATATTTTACGTCAAGTTCCAGTAGGGACTATTGGATCAATCGAAATGTATTTCCCTCGTGAAAAAGGTGGCAACCGTGTGCGACAAATGTTTAGAGGTTTAGAAATGTTTGGTGTGCGTGGTGCATCTTCAAGAAACGAATGGTTATATATTGGGGATGATGGACAAATCCATGAAGCTAGAGCCGGTGAACAAGTCGATAAATTTATTGGTTCAGTAAACCAATTATCTAATCTTGTTAAAGACGGTTTAATTCCAAACGTGTCTGGTTTTGCAACTACAAACTTACGTCAAGAATTATTAAGTGGTGCAGCACCTGCTCCAAGTGAAACAAATCCAAACCCAACAGGTCGTTTCGGATTCTTAACTTATGATTATAATGCGTCTTCAACAACTACTGGTTTAATTGAAAGCGGTGGTAAGAGATTAGATGAAGATATGGAATTCCAAGCAATTTTACCTCCAGTTGTAAACTGGAAAGGTGATGGCAATTACTTCCATTTCTCTGAATCTAACCGTTCAGTTAAGAATGAAGCTTGGGGTATTCCTTCTTCAATCTTAGAAAAAGATCGTTCAGTATTAGACAGAGCACTTGCTATTGTTGATGGTATGTATGACTACTCTGAAGCCGAATCAATCGGAAATATCCACTTATATGGTCCAGTTGAATGGAGAAGTGGTGAAGTTCTAGATTACAATGGTGAAGCTGTTTATCAATTACATCAAACACAAGTTTTAGGACCTGAAGGCGAAATTATTACAAGAGCAAATGGTAACCATATTAACTATCTACGTTGGTTTATTGGTGCAACAATGCCAATTGGACATATTCGTTCATTAGGTTTAGAGTTCCAAACATTAACAGCTGATGGTATTACAGGTATTGAAAGAATTAACACTGCAGTAAGTGCAGGGGTTCTAAAAATTGCTGGTCATCAAAATGCTGCTGATTTAGGTAACTTTGGTAAACTTGTTCCAACATTCTTACCATATAATGCAATTGAAATTGATGCACGTGCAAATACAACATTTAGAGATCATACTGCTGATGGTGTATTACTAGCATTAATGAACAATGGATTCTCAGGTACACAAGATACAATTTCTGCAACAGCATATAAAGCGTTATTAACATCTGAAAACTATAACACTTCATTCCTAGCTGCAGTTAGAGCTGCTTACGCTCGCTCTTTACAAGATTAATTAAGTAATTATACATTATGGTTATATGGTGGGAGATTTTCTCCCACCATACACCAAATAAAAAAAATAAGTTTGAAATGGGAAGTTAACTATGACAGCAACGACAACTTTTAAAACTAAATTAGTAGATCAACTACTTAAAAATTGGAAAAAGTATATATTTTATTTAATTGTATTATTTTCTATTGTGTTATTTATTTACGCATTGGGTTATTCAACATCATGGGCTAGAACAGAGGTTTTAGGTAAAACCTTCAGAGACACACAGCCGATTTTTGATTTAGCTAAACAAACCAATGATACAATCGCAGTTTTATCTGCAATTGGTTTGCTTGCATCCGTACTAAGTTTAATGGTTGGTACGCACACTAGAAAAAAATATTATTGGACAAATTATGCATTATTATCAGTCGTCATAGTATTTTCTTTTGCAACAGGTGTTTATACATTTATAGGTTCTAACATCTTAAGAGCTGAATTTGTTAATTCATTTAGTGAGTTTGAAAGTGAATGGAGCTATTTAATTACACTCTCATTCCAAAGTAACGATATTCGTCCAAACATTTTAGAAGCATTAAATGGTTCATTACCATTTATGTTAACTGGTATCATTACCTCAGGTTTAGGTGTTTGGCTATTTGTTGATGAAAGATTAAAACATCAAAGTTATTTAGCTAGAGAACAATGGGTTTTAGACACACTTAGTAAAGTAGAAGCTGGTGAAATAAAAGTTACTGAAAAGATTATGAATCAAATCCCTACAGTGGATGAAGAAATCATTGACTTTACAGAAAAAGAAGTATTAGCTTATGCCCATGTTGAAGCAGGTTCATTCTATCAAAAACATAAGGTTGTTATTAAAGTTGCATATTATTGGACATTACTAATGACTATTCTACTGATTGCTTTACCAGTTTTAGCAAATATTATTGATTTTATGGCACGTTATGGATTTGTTGATTTTACTACTAGTGATTTAGTTAATCTACATTCAAGTTTAATTGGATTCCTAAGTATTATTATCTTATTGATTGGGTTATTAAATGTAGGATCACTTAAAGTGATTGCTCAGATTAAAAAAGAAGAACCAGTGCGTCAAACATTAATTGGTCAATCTATATATTTAACCCTTACAACGCTTTTAGGTGGTATTCTATTATTACCGGTCGCACTTAAGTTACCTGTATCTAAGTTTGAAAACGAACGTATGCGTTATCAAAATAACTCAACAGGTTATAGTTTAACGTTTGCAGGTTTATTCTTCTTTATATGGAGTCTATTTACATCCATTAACTATTCTCTGTTTACAGGGTTAGCTGATGAAGTGCGTGTTAGACCAGACTTTAATGTTGGGTTAGATATTACAATATCGATTGTCTTAATCTTAGTCATCTTCTTAGCGGCTGAGAAAGTTAAAGCATATGCAATCGATTGGTCTTATGGATTGATTATTGTTTCATTTGTTAATATATTAAGAATATTCTATGTACCATTATTATCTGTAACATCAGGTCAAATACCTTCAGATATATTCCTTCAAATTGCATTAGGCCATGTCATCTCAGCAGTATTTACACTGGTTGCAGGTATTATATCACTCAATAAATCTAAGAAATTAAAAGCATATTTAAAACTAGGAGGTAAATAAAAGTTATGGCAACAATGAAATTAGAAAACATCAATAAAATTTATCCTTCTGGTGTACAGGCAGTATTTGATTTTAATATTGATATAAAAGATGGTGAATTTATTGTTTTAGTTGGACCATCTGGTTGTGGCAAGTCCACAACCTTAAGAATGATTGCTGGTTTAGAAGAAATCAGTTCGGGTACATTACTTTTAGATGATAAAAAGATTAATGATTTAGCACCAAAAGATCGTGATATTTCAATGGTGTTTCAAAACTATGCTTTATATGCACATATGACGGTTTATCATAATATGGCATTTTCATTAGTGTTAAGAAAAGAAAAAGCAGATATTATTCATGAACGTGTGATGTGGGCTGCAGATATTTTAGGGTTAACCCCTTATTTAAATCGTAGACCAGCACAACTTTCAGGTGGTCAACGACAAAGAGTTGCTGTTGGACGATCCATCGTACGTGACCCTAAAGTATTTTTATTTGATGAACCACTGTCAAATTTAGATGCAAAACTTCGTGGGATCATGAGAAAAGAATTAAAACTATTACATACAAGATTACAATCAACAATGATTTATGTTACACATGACCAAATTGAGGCATTAACACTTGCTGATCGTATTGTTGTAATGAGTCAAGGATACGTTCAACAAATAGGTACACCAACCGAAATTTATACGGACCCTGTGAATCTTTTTGTTGCAAACTTTATTGGAACACCACCAATGAACATCTTTAAAACTGTATTGAATAATGATTTCTCATTTAACATAGAATCAACAAAAATTGATGTTGCAAATGTTGAAGTTGCAGAAAACCTTGCAAACTTCAAGGGCAAAGATATCGTTGTAGGTATTCGTCCAGAGCACGTTTTAGTTGAGGCTGATAATGGTAAAAATAAAGGTGTGCCTTCTGTTGTTACAAACTACGAATTACTAGGTGCGTCTGCTTTAGTACACTTTATGGCAAACAATCAGAAAGTTATTGCTAAAGTTGATGAGCGTATCGTCTTTTCTAAAGGTGATAAAATCGTCTTTAACTTTAGCTTAGATCATACATATTTCTTTGATCAAGTGACTGAAAAAAGAATTTATGCTTTAAACCATAAAGGAGGACAATCCTAATGCAATCACAATCAAGTAAAAAACTTCCTTTAAGTACATATTTTGTTATCGGAACAACGGTTATTTGGAGTATTGTTACACTGATTTCACCGTATATTAAAACAATAGGTACATTTGTTGGTTTATTTGGAGCGATATTAGCTATGGCATCTGGTATGGGTGTTATCGAACTCATATCTGAACATAAGCATGGCTATAAAAAATCAGTCTTAAAGAACTGGAGTGTGTTTTATTTATTTGTTGGGTTTATTGTCACGGGTATTTTATTAAAACGTGATGCTAATAAATTACCAGATGAAACTGTAAGTTTTAAAAAACCATTTACTTGGAAGCGTTGGTATAAGTTTAACAAACAACGTATTCCGCTATATTTTAGTATTTTAGCTGTGTTAATTATTGTTGGTTTAGTAGATTTTAGAGTTACTGAAATTCGTTTTGAATTAAAATCACACTTTGATGCAGTAAATAATCTCTTTTCAAATCAATATAAATCAATGGCCACATTTATGGTGTTTGCTTTAAACTTATTATCGATTATTCAAATATTTAATGCTGTAAGTTTTGGTAAAACAAAAGCACCGTTTAATGTGTTCATTTCAACTGCACTGACATTATTAATGGTTGCTGCATATGGTTTATATGCATATGTATTTATCATTGAACCAAGTGTATCACCGAATTATAGTTATTCTAACTCAGTATTTTTCTCGCTAGGATCACTTGGATTAGGTATACTATTTACAATTGCATCCACTGTATTTAAGTGGAAATACATTGATTGGAAATATGTAAAAATTGAAGAATAATCAAGAAAACAATAGAATAGGCAAGCCCTATTTTATTGATAAATTTAGCACAATTAAATCAAGCAAAAAGATTGGATTCTTAAAGTTTTGGGTTGCTGGTGTAAGTTATTTTCTAGCATTTATGACAACCGAGTCAGCTTTAAGATCAGATATTTATGATCAATTATTCATTATGTTTTTGGTTATGGGCTTATTAACAGAGTATGTAACCAATAAAATAATCTTCCACATGGATAGAGTTGATCAACCAACCTTATATCAATTGCCTTTTAAAGCAAATAAAGACAGAAACAAAATTTTGTCACTCCTACTAACATTTTTATATGTAGCGGTTATGATTGGACAAACATTAATACTACATGTAATTGTAGTAGAAATCTTTACACTCTTAAGATTACCTGTTTTAGGTGAATTACTCTTAGGTGTTGAAAATGGTATGGATCCAATTACATTTGGTTTATATGTTTTAATTCTTGATAGAATTTGGTATAAAGGTAGAAAACAAATAACTAAGGAGCGCGCATAATGCAAATCGTATTTAAATCCTCAACTTCTGTTTCGGTTGAGTTAATGAATCAAGATGTCTATTTTACTAAGCAAGCATATGATGTATCCTTAAATGGCGAAGTTAAATTAAAAGACGTAAAAACAAACGTATTTTCACTATATGATTTAAAGCCAGATACTACATATCAAATTGAGGTTGCCAACAAAACACTTTCCTTCAAAACGGATAGTTACACAAAGTTTTTAGATGTGATAGATTTTGGTATAAAAGGCGATGGTGTCTTTGATAATACAAAAGCTATTCAAAAATTACTTGATGATGCACCAAAAGATAGTTACATATATTTTGGCGCAGGTACATATTTTACTGGTCCAATATTTTTAAGAAGTGACTTAACAATCGAAATATCTAAAGGTGCTGTAATCCTTGGTGAAACTGATCGTAACAAATATCCGATCTTAAAAGCTCAACTTATTCGCGCAGATGGTTCGATATTCGAACAATCTACATGGGAAGGTACACCTGCTGATACCTATGCATCAATTTTTACAGGTATAGAGGTATCAAATGTAAAGATTATTGGTGAAGGTGTTGTGGATGAAAATGCACAAAACTCTGACTGGTGGGTAAACCATAAAGTCATGCGTGGTGCTTGGCGTCCAAAGGGCATATTCTTAAGTCATTGTAGTCATATTGGTCTACAAGGTATAACAGTTAAAAATACCCCATCTTGGAATATACATCCATATTTTAGTAGTTATCTAGATTTTATTGATATTAAATTAGAATCTCCATCAGATTCACCAAATACGGATGGATGTAACCCTGAAAGTAGTGATCATGTTAATCTAATTGGAATTAAATTCTCGGTTGGTGATGATTGTATTGCGATTAAGTCTGGTAAATTTGAAATGGGTATGAAATACCGTAAACCAACCCAAAAAATGGTTGTAAGAAATTGCTTCATGAATAAAGGTCATGGTGCAGTAGTTTTAGGTAGTGAGTGCTCTGGTGGTATAAGAGATTTAACTGTAGAAAAATGTTACTTCTATGACACTGACCGTGGCTTACGTATTAAAACAAGACGTGGTCGTGGTGAGTCAATGGTTATTGACGGTGTAACATTCGATAATATTTTAATGGATCAAGTACGTACGCCTTTGGTGATGAATATGTATTACTTCTGTGATGATGATGGTAAAACAGAATATGTATGGAGTAAAGATGCTTTAAAAGTTGATAATAGAACGCCATACTTAGGCTCATTTACTTTTAAAAACATTGTAGCAACCAATACACATGCAGCTGCCGGATTCTTTTATGGACTCAAAGAGATGCCAATTGAATCAATTACACTAGAAAATATTAAAATAACATATGCAGATAATCCTGAACCATTTGCACCAGCTATGATGAGTTTCTTAGAGCCTCAAGTTAAACAAGGTTTCCAATTTAGAAACGTAAAAGCGGTGAGTGTTCGAAATGTTGATATCAGTGGTCAAGATGGCGAACCATATGTGTACGAAAACGTAGAACAGATCAAAAGATAACTTAAAAGCTATGAAAACATTAGATTATATTGAATAAACAAAGTATAATCTAATTTAATAGGATTCATAATAAACAGTGTGCGATAAAGGAGATTAGTGTTTATGAAAAAGGACGTAATTCAAAGAATTATAGATGTAGGCGTGGTTGCAGTCATACGTGCAAACACAGCAGATGAAGCAATCAAAGTTTCAAAAGCAGTTCTAGCAGGTGGTATTCCTGCAATAGAACTTACATTCACAGTGCCTGGTGCATTGAATGTATTAGAAGAATTAAACAAAACATTTAAACAAGACGAACTTATTTTAGGTGCTGGAACAGTATTAGATGCTGTGACTGCAAGACTTGCTATATTAGCTGGTGCTACATATATAGTATCTCCAGGTTTTGATGAAGAAACAGCACAGATGTGCAATCTTTATGGTGTACCTTACATGCCAGGATGTTTAACAATTACTGAGATGTTAAATGCTCAAAAAGCAGGTTCAAAAATTGTTAAATTATTCCCGGGATCAGCTTTTGGACCTTCATATGTTAAAGCTGTACGTGGTCCATTACCAAATATCCAAATTATGCCTACAGGTGGTGTTTCATTAGACAATGTCCAAGAGTGGGTTAAAAATGGTGTTGTTGCTGTTGGTGTTGGTGGGGAACTGACTGCACCTGCAAAAAATGGAGATTATGAAGGTGTTAAACAAAACGCAATCGCATTTGTTGAAGCCGTAAAAGCTGCTAGAAAATAACAATGGATAAAAAAATCGTAACTTTTGGTGAGATTATGCTCAGACTCACACCACCTAATTATGGCATCATTGAAGATGCACATGATTATTTAGCTACATATGGTGGTACAGAGGCAAATGTTGCAATTTCACTCGCACAATTTGGTCATCCAACAATGTTTGTATCTAAACTGCCGAATAATCAATTAGGTGAAGCGGCAGTAAAATATTTAAATGCAAATAAAGTAGATACTTCATTTATTCAAATGAAGGGTGATAATATTGGTATTTATTTTCTAGAAACTGGGTTTGGTATTAGGCCATCAAAAGTGCTTTATAATCGTAAATCCTCTTCAATGACAACATTAAAACCAGAGGAGTTAGATGCACAATCCATACTAAAAGATGTTGCTTGGTTTCATTTTAGTGGGATTACTTTATCACTGTCTAACGATGTTAGGCAAAGTCTAATGCACTTACTAAAAGTAGCAAAATCTAAAGGAATTTTTGTATCGTTTGACAGCAACTACAGACAATCATTATGGTCAATTGATGATGCAAGAAAAGCTTATTTAGATGTTGCACCATATGTTGATTTATTCTTTGCAACGCCTTTTGATGCGGTTAATCTATATGGGGTTGATGCAAAATATAAAGGATATGATGCACTCAAACAATTACTAATAGACCATCATGCAACTTATGTGTTTGGTTATGAACGTTTTGTTCATCAAGCTAATGAAAATGAACTTAAAGCGTATTTGATACAAAAAGAAAGTATCCTAGAAACAACACCAATTCGGTTCCAAATATATGATCGCATTGGTGGAGGAGATGCATTTGCAGCAGGCATTATCCATAAATTAATCCAGACAAATCATAAAGCATTAGAGGAAACCTTAACGTTTGGACTAGCAACCTCCGTATTGAAACACACACTATGGGGCGATGCATTTAAATTAAATGAAAAAGATGTAAATAAATTTATACAGAATCAAAGTAAAGAAGTCGTTAGATAAATAATAAATGGGAATAAGGAGTAATTTTTATGGCAAAAATTGTAACACTTGGAGAAATTATGTTAAGACTTTCAACACCAGGAGTATCTAGATTCGTTCAATCAGATAGTTTTGATGTTGTATATGGAGGTGGGGAAGCAAATGTGGCTGTGTCTGTAGCAAATTATGGACATGAGGCTTATTTTGTAACCAAACTACCTGACCATGAAATAGGTCAAAGTGCAATCAATGCGTTAAGACGTTTTGGTGTGGATACATCATACATTGCACGTGGTGGGGAAAGAGTTGGAATCTATTACTTAGAAACTGGTGCATCCATGCGTCCATCAAAAGTAATTTATGACCGTGCAAACTCTAGTATTGCAACAGCAAAATATGATGAATTTGACTGGAAAGCAATTTTTAAAGATGCTAAGTGGTTCCATTTTTCTGGTATTACGCCAGCTTTATCTGATAGTGCTGCTGAATTAACAAAAGTTGCACTACAAGAAGCAAAAAAATATGGTGTAACTACATCTGTTGATTTAAACTACCGTAAAAAGTTATGGACACCAGAAAAAGCACAAAGTATTATGCGACCACTGATGCAATACGTTGATGTATGTATTGGTAATGAGGAAGATGCTGAACTCGTTTTAGGATTTAAACCTAAAGGTGTTGATGTACATTCAGGTAAACTTGATATTCAAGGGTACCAAACAATCTTTAAGGAAATGAAAGAAGCCTTTGGATTTAAAATGATTGCTACATCACTTAGAGAGTCTTATTCAGCAAACCATAATGGTTGGAGAATTTTACTCTATGATGGTAAAGACTTCTTTGAATCTAAGCGATATGAAATTAACCCTATTGTTGATAGAGTTGGTGGAGGGGATTCATTCTCAGGTGGTCTAATCCATGGTCTCTTAACAAAAGATAATCAATTAGCATGCGAATTCGCTGCAGCAGCTAGTGCACTTAAACATACAATTCCAGGTGACTTTAACTTAGTAAATGAGCAAGAAGTGAATACACTATTAAAAGGTGATGCATCAGGAAGAGTACAGCGATGAAAGAAAATCGTAGTGTTAAAAGAATTTTATCTATTTTAGAATTGGTTGCAGCACATCCTGAAGGATTAACACTTGGTCAAATTTATAGAGAACTAGATATGCCAAAAGCTACAGCGTATGACTTCTTACAAACACTTTATCAAGCAGATGCTGTATATTATAAAGATCCTAGACTTAAAAATTACGTTATCGGGTCTAAAATGTTTGCAATTGGTTCAGTGTATACTAAAAACTCTAGTTTAATTGAAGCTTCTGTGTATGACTTAAGAAATTTTGCAAATGAACACGGTAAAACTGTTTTTATTACAAAAGAAACAAATGATCACTACGTACATATATTTAAATACCAACCATCCAATTCACTGATCTTTGTAAATGAAGAGATCGGATTTACATCGCATGATTATGAAATTTCACCTATAGGGCGTGCATTTAGAATATTCAAGTCTAAACGCAGTGAGTTAATTAAAGAAGAACAAATAGAATTTGATCAAAAATATGTATTAAGTAATAGTCAACAAGGTCATATATCTCAAATATGTGTACCTGTTAAAAACTTTGAAAATAGAATTGTTGGTATGATCACAGTTTCTGACCTTTGGAAAGATACACCAGAAACGCCAGAAGTTATTCAAACCCTATCTGCTATTGGTCGTTCCATTTCAAAACGTTTAGGATATTTAGGTGGCGACATTTAAAATTGGCGTTCGAGCGCATGATGTTGGTAAACTTGCGCCTAGTGAACTAAGCAAAGCTGTTGCATCATTTGGGTTTGATGGTGTGCAACTCGTATTTCCTAAAGCATTTGGATTAGCTGTTGATGCGGTAAATATCCAAGATACAAAATTAGCATTTGAAGATTCTATAATGTTAATCGGTGCATATTTTAATATGATACATCCAAATCATGAGGAAGTATTAAAAGGTATTGAAAATTTTAAGAAAAACCTAAAAGCAGCAAAACTACTTAAAGTAAAATATGTTGCTACTGAAACAGGTTCATTAATGGGTAACCCTTGGGGTTATGTTAAAGAAAATCATAGTCAAGATTCATTTAATAAAGTTGTTGATGTTACAAATAAGTTAGTAGAAACTGCAAAAATATATGGCGTAAATGTACTTATAGAAGGTGCATGGAATCATACAATCTATAGTCCTAAACGCTTAAAAGAACTGGTTGATGTTATAAATGATCCAAACCTTTTCGTCATTATTGATTTATATAATTTCTTAAATATAGATAACCATTTAGAGCACATAGAAATTTTTGAAACCGCATTAAAACTTTTAAAAGATAAGATACGCATTATACATTTAAAAGATTATATTGTTGAGGATAATTTGCTTAAACAAGTAGGTTTAGGTCAAGGTCTAATGCAATATGAAAAAGTCTTTAAACTACTCAATCAATACGAAATCCAAGCAGATTTAGTATTTGAAGGGGTTCATAAACATGATTTAGAATCGAGTATGAATTTTATAAAAAAAATTATTAAAAAAGAAGGAGTATGAACATATGAAAATCGATGTTAGATATAATAATCATCCAGAAGATTCAAAAAAATACGATACTAAAACTTTAAGAGAAAGGTATTTAATCGAAAGTGTTTTTGTTAAAGATGACTTAACACTAACCTATTCACATCATGATAGAATTATTGCAGGTGGTGCATTTCCAGTAAGTAAAGAAGTTGTTTTAGGTTTAACTAAAGAACTTGGTACAGAATACTTCTTAGAGCGACGTGAAATGGGTATTATTAATGTTGGCGGTGATGGATACATCATTCTTGATGGTAAGAAAATGTCTATGGTGCATAAAGATGGCTTATATATACCAAAAGGTGTAAAGGAAGTTATTTTTGGTTCACTTGATGCATCTAAACCAGCAAAATTCTACTTAAATTCTGCACCAGCACATAAAGTGCTACCTGTGGTTCATATTCCATTTAAAAATGCAAATCCAAGACAAATTGGTGATAATAAAAACTTAAATAAACGTACAATCTATCAGTACTTAAATCCAGCAGTATTAGAAACGTGTGCACTTCAAATGGGTTTAACGGAACTTGAACCAGGCAATGCTTGGAATACAATGCCAGCCCATACACATGATCGTCGAATGGAAGTATATTTCTACTTTAATTTATCTGCTGATGATGTCGTATTCCATTTAATGGGTCAACCAAATGAAACGAGACATATTGTTATGAAAAATGAACAAGCTGTTATATCACCATCATGGAGTATACATGCTGGATTTGCAACATCAAATTATACCTTTATTTGGGGTATGACGGGTGAAAACCAAACGTATGATGATATGGATTTTGTTAAATCCACAGATTTAAAATAATAAAAAGGGGTATATAAAAATGGCTTATATTGATAAATTTTCATTAAAAGGTAAAGTAGCACTTGTAACTGGTACTTCAACTGGGCTTGGCCAAGGCATTACATTAGCGTATGTTCAAGCTGGTGCTAAAGTTGTTGGTGTAGATTATATGGCGACACAAGAAGATACCGTTTCAAAAGTTAAAGCATTAGGTGGTGACTTTACACCTGTTCAAAGAGATTTAATTAAAATCACACCGGAAGAATTAAAAGAACTTGTTCAAGAAGTTGTAAGTACTTATGGTAAATTGGATATAGTTGTAAATAATGCAGGTATCATTTTACGTGATGATCTAGTAAACTTCTCTAAAGAGTATTGGGATCGTGTTATGGCAATTAACCTAGATACAGTATTCTTCCTATCACAAGCAGCTGCAAATCAGTTTATTAAACAAGGTACTGGCGGTAAAATCATTAACATCGCGAGTATGTTATCATTCCAAGGTGGTATTAGAGTACCATCATACACAGCATCTAAATCAGCTGTAAAAGGCATTACAATGGCGTTTGCTAATGAGTTAGGTAAACATAATATTAATGTAAATGCAATCGCTCCAGGATATATGGCAACCAATAATACACAGGCACTACGTGATGATGAATCACGTGCAGGACAAATACTAGAAAGAATTCCTGCAGGTCGCTGGGGAACACCTGATGATGTAGCTGGTCCAGCTGTATTCTTAGCAAGTGATGCAGCATCTTATATCAATGGCTTTACATTAGCTGTTGATGGTGGATGGTTGGCAAGATAGTTTTAAGATAAAAAATAAGCGGTACAATTTTATAAAATTGTACCGCATTTTTATTTAATTAAGTTTGAAATATGATTCTAAGAATAAACCCACACCAGCATGATCATTATCAACATCTAAAATGATTTTAGCAACTTTTTTGAGTTCCTCAGAACCATTTGGCATCGCAATCCCAAGTGCAACACCCTGAATCATTTCGACGTCGTTTAGACCATCTCCAAAGGCTATAATATTTTTAGGATCAATATTAAAGTGCTCTGCAACCCAGTTAACAGCGGTAAGTTTTGAGGAACCAAACTTATATATTTCATAGACTGCATGCTTCGAATCACTTCCCCATAATCTAAAGGCTAATATACCTTTTAGGTTGTTTGATATATAATTTTCAAAATGCTCCATGAAGGCATTTTCAACTAAATATATCATACCTGTTGGCGTGTGTTGAAGTTCATCAAATTGTGCGTGAATAATCTTCGCATTTTGACTACCCATAAATATATTATGTAGGCGATCTAAGTATTGATAAGCATAAACATGATCACCATAAGAATAAAAAGCAGATTTTAAATATGGTTTGGTAAACAAAAATAAATCATGTGCGATTTTAACAGGTATACCATCAGTTACAATTTGAAACTGTGGATTTTTTGGTTCTCTAATGTTTCCACCATTATCTGTAATAACGGGTGTCTTAAGTTCTAAATCATTATATATATCTATGGTTGCATGAAATGGTCTACCGGTTGCAAGTACAACCATATGGCCTAGATCAAGTAATTTATGTATAACCTCTTTATTTTTTTGTGGTACTTTTGATTGTTCATTAAGTAGTGTGCCATCTAAATCTAAGGCAATTAAGTGTCTTTCCATGGTAAACATCCTTTCTATATCTCATTTCATTATCGCACAAATGAAAGTTTCTGACAAGTTTATCCATCCAATTATCGTTAAATATAGTATAATTTATATAAAGGATGGTAAATCGCTTATATGATATGGGATTTAGGGTTTATTCAAATTAATATTGGTTGGCTAATCACCTTTTTTTCAGGGGTTTTATTTGGTGTTATTTTACTATCATTATGGTATCTAGTTGCTGTACTTGCATCTTTAAATAAAGGTTTAAAACGAACCAAAGTCCAAGAAGAAGATATTGATCAAAAAGAAATTAAATGGTTAATAGAGGATGCAAATAAAACATTTAAAGATAAAAAGTTAAGAACAGAAGTTGGCTATGGCCAACATTTAATCAACACAGCATTACAGTTAAGTAATGATATCGCAACTAAATTTTATCCGAAAAGTAAGTATCCTTATTTAGAATTATCACTGGATGAATCGCTTGTTTTATTAAAATATGTTTCTAATCGATTTAATGAGTTGTTAGAAAAACCAGTGCTTAAAATGTTTAAAGGCATTACATTAAGAAGGCTTATTACTTTAAATGAAGCAAAAGTGAAGATAGATAATAATTTAATTGTTAAAGCATCATCAAAGTTAAAAGTTAATGAGATTGTTAAGCAGTCTTTTATGGCACTAAATATTGTCAACCCAGTATACTGGTTTAGAAGGCTGGTCTTAAACAATGTTACAAATGCGATTATGATTAAATTAGGGTTGGTTGTTATTTCATTAACAGGTGAAGAAACATATAAGATATATTCTAAAAAAGTATTTGATAGTGAATCTACAATTGATTCAGGTATTAATGCATTACTTGATGATATTGAAAGCGATGTAAAGGGGGAATCAGATCTTGAGACGTAAAAATAATGTTAAAGAAACTTATACTGAAGTTTTTAAGATACCGCAAATTCCAAAAATTGAAGGTATCCGTAAACAACAAAAGTATGTCAAAGAGCGTTTTGTATCCTCTCTATTTGGTTATGATGTCAAAGATGAGATTGTTGTACCATTTGTTGTTCGTGTCATCGGCGATAAGGTTAAAAAGTATGATGCCTTTAGAACAAAACCTAAGATGGACGATTCGGCTAGTACAAATGGCAAAAGTAATAAATATTATGAATTTAAAGACGGTGTTATTTCTAAAGAAACTAGAAAAGAAATCTTTGGCATTGATTCATATAATAACAAAACTAATGATATTCAAGTTAGACATGATGAGCCTAAAAAGATCGTTGAACAAAAGGATGAACCTAGTGAACCATTAAGTTTAAATGATGTAGCTGAACCAGTTAATAACTTACCACCTTGGATGCGTGGTAAGTCTTCTGAATCATTCATTGAAGATGATGGACTTGAAGCAGAGACATTTAAGCGTCCTTCAAAAGGTATCAGTATTAAAGCAAACTTCGATGAAGCAGTATCTGAGGACTTGCCAGTTCAAAATACACCAAAATATGAAAACCCTCAACATCAAACAAACACTAGTTATCAACTACCGCCTTTAACCTTATTAAAAAAAGTTGAACGTAACCGTGATGAGAAACCACAGTGGTTAATTGATCAAGTGGATCGAATCAATCAAACATTAAGTGACCATGTGGTTGAAGGGGTTGTAGCTAATTCTAAGAAGGGTCCTACAGTTACCCGACATGAGATATCTTTAGAACCAGGTGTTCCAGTTAAGCGTGTGACGAGTTTACAAGATAACTTAATGATGAGCCTAGCAGCTAAATCATTACGTATTGAAGCACCAATTCCAGGTAAACCGTTTGTTGGCATTGAGGTACCTAATAAAATTGCTGACATTGTATCTTTTGGTAATGTTGTTGATACAGCTGAATTTTTAGAAGACCATAAACATCCTTTAAAGGTTGCTTTAGGTGAGGATATTGATGGTACAAATATTTATGTAGATATTGCAAAAATGCCACATGGGCTGATTGCTGGTGGTACAGGCTCTGGTAAATCGGTTTGTGTGAACTCGATTTTAATTTCTTTACTATTAAAGAATAGACCAGAAGATTTAAAACTTATTTTGATTGACCCTAAAATGGTTGAACTTACACCTTATAATGATCTACCACATTTAATCACACCAGTAATTACTGACCCTAAAATGGCAGCTACTGCACTTAATTGGGTCGTTGATGAAATGGAGGAGCGTTATAAGAAGTTTGCAGGTACACGCTCTCGTGATATTAATAGCTTCAATGAAAACGTAAAAAAAGGTTTTATTGAAGAAGAAAAAATGCCGTTAATTGTTATTGTCATTGATGAGTTAGCTGACTTAATGATGGCTGCAGCACATGATGTTGAAAATGCAATTCAACGTATTACACAAAAAGCACGTGCTGCCGGTATCCATTTATTAGTTGCAACCCAAAGACCAACCGTTGATGTCATTCGTGGGACAATTAAATCCAATATTCCAACACGTATTGCATTTAGAGTTGCAAGTTTTACCGACTCAACAACGATCTTAGATGGTGCTGGAGCAGAACAACTATTAGGTCGAGGCGACATGTTACTTAAAGAAACTGATAGACCAATTCGCTTACAGGGTGCATATATTTCTGAGAATGAAATCGATGGTGTCATTGATTTTATTAGACAACAATCTACACCGAATTACATATTAAAACATGAAGATTTAA
>CAZRKJ010000001.1:0-9956 GCA_964600775.1 uncultured Acholeplasma sp. | reverse complement strand
ATTGATGATGAGCTATTTCCAACCGTTGCACGATTTGTTGTTCAAGAACGTATTTGTTCGATTAATGCAATTGGTAAAGAGTTTAATGTTGGATTTAACCGTGCTCAAAAGCTAGCAACATTTTTAGAGCAATACGAAATTGTCTCCACAACGAGTTCTACAAAAGCACGCGAAGTGCTTGTGGATATGAATGAACTAGAAGAAATACTAGAAAAGTTGGGATTATCATGAAACAAGTTCAATGGTTTCCAGGACATATGTTTAAGTCCCTTAGGGAAATCAAAGAAAAACTTAAATTAATGGATATGATATTTCTATTGGTGGATGCTCGTATCCCTTATAGTAGTATGAATCCAGAGATACTTAAAATTGTTGGTGAAAAACCAACACTTTTATTGTTTAATAAAATAGACCTAGCCGATCGTAAAACAGTAGATGCTTGGGTTAAGTATTATGAAGACTTAGGTTTTTATACATTAATGATTAATAGTAGTAATGGTTTTAATGTCAACAAAATTTTTAGTAAGAGTAAAGAAATATTAGAAACTCAAATTGCACGTTCAAAAAATAAAGGTATGAAATTTGACCGTGTACGTGGTATGATTTTAGGGATTCCTAATGTAGGTAAATCTACTTTAATTAATAAACTGGTATCTAAAAAAGCAACAACTACTGGTAATAGACCAGGGGTTACAAAGGCACAACAATGGATTAAGGTAAATCCTCAATTTGAACTCTTAGATACACCAGGTGTATTGTGGCCTAAGTTTGATGATCCAAAGGTTGGTTATGCCTTAGCTGTGACAGGTGCAATTAAAGATGATACCTTACCTTTAAGTGAGGTTGTCATGTATGCCATTAATTACTTAAAGACATATTATCCAAGACGTTTAAAAGAGCGTTATAATATAGAAAATGCACAAGACTTAACTGAAACAGAGATTTTAGATTTTATTGGTCAAGTACGTGGTGCACTTGTTAAGGGCGGCGAAACTGATTATGACCGTGTTTATGCAATTTTGTTAACAGATATTAGAAATAAACAATTAGGAGCATTAAGTTTTGACCATCAACAATCTAGCGTTTGAAACCGCACTTTATTTAAAAGGCTATGAATATATTTGTGGCGTTGATGAAGCTGGCAGAGGTCCACTCGCAGGACCGGTTGTCGCTTCAGCGGTCATTTTTAAACGTGGGTTTTATCATAAGGATATTAATGATTCTAAAATTGTATCTAAAGCTAAACGTGAAATGTTATTTGACATTATCATGTCCAATGCAGTTGCAGTGGGTATAAGTATTATAGATTCTAAGGTTATCGATGATATAAATATATTAGAAGCAAGTCGATTAGCGATGCAAGATGCGATTTCTAAATTAAAGGTAAAACCAGATTTTGTCTTAACAGATCATATGGATATTAAAGGTTATCCATATGAATCTATTGTTAAGGGTGATCAAAAATCAATGACGATTGCAGCAGCGAGCATCATAGCAAAAGTTACCAGAGATAAAATTATGTTTGAATATGACAAAATATATCCAAACTATCATTTTAGTGCACATAAAGGCTATGGAACAAAACAACACCTAGAAGCATTAAAATTATATGGTGCAACACCAATTCATCGTCAATCTTTCAAACCGGTTAGAGATATTCATAAGACATAAATCATGTGAAATCATGGTTTTGTTTTTATATTTTAGCAAAAAAAACCTCAAAAAAACTTCTATATAATATATTTATATAGAATAAAAAAACAAAATATTCTATGCTTGACATCAAAGATTTAAAATATATAATTGATAAGGTATCGAAAGAAGCAAGAAAGGTACGCTATGTCAGAAAAAGTTATAATTGTAGAATCACCAGCGAAATCAAAAACGATTTCAAGTTACTTTAACAATGAAGTGACTGTTTTGTCATCTGTTGGACACATTAGAGATCTAGCAACATCCGGTAAGGGTGGCTTAGGTGTTGATGTGGACAATAATTTTGAGCCTACCTATAAAGTCATTACAGGTAAGAGTAAGCTGATTACTGAATTAAAAAAGAAAACAAAAGGTAAAGAAGTATTAATCGCAACCGACCCGGACCGTGAAGGTGAGGCAATTGCTTGGCATATTGCTGATGTTTTAGGTTTAGAGTTAACTGACAATAATCGTATTGTCTTTAAAGAAATAACAAAACCAGCTGTTTTAGAGGCGATTAATCATAAACGCCAAATAGACCTAGGGTTAGTCAATTCACAAGAAAGCAGACGTATTTTAGACCGTATTATCGGGTTTAAATTATCCTCATTCTTAAGAGATAAGATTAAATCAAAATCTGCAGGTCGTGTACAAAGTGTGGCTTTAAAGTTAATTGTTGAACTTGAAAATGAAATTGAAAAATTTGTACCTGAAACCTACTACACCATACATGCACACTTTGGTGATCAAGTCGCAGATTATATCATTCCTGCCAACACACGTATTCCATTAGAACAAGCATTAAAAATTGTTGAAACATCAAAAAATCCATTTATTGTATCAGATATTACTAAAAAAGAAACCAAACGAAATGCAAAAGCACCATATATTACATCAACTTTACTTCAAGATGGTGTGAATACCCTATACATGAGCTCTAGCCGCGTTATGTCGGTTGCAAGTGAACTTTATCAAGGTATTGATATAAACGGCGAGGTAACTGGTTTAATTACCTATATGCGAACCGACTCAAATCGTTTATCTAAAGAATTTGTTTTCCCGGCCAAAGCATTTATTGAAAAAACATATGGTAAAGATTATGTAGGTTTTTATAAGACAAGTAATAAAGACTCTAGTCAAGATGCCCATGAGGCAATCCGTCCAACGGATGTCCATAGAACACCAGAATCGGTTGAGCAATACTTAACTAAAGATCAATTAAAACTATATAAAAAGATATATGAGCGTGCCGTTGGTTCATTAATGGCACCAGCAGTATTCAATAATACAAAGATAACCATAACATCTAATGATAATGATTACGCAATGGATGGTAGTATCTTAGTCTTTGATGGACACTTAAAACTTACTGGTGATAAATCTAAAGATAAAACATTACCAAATTACAATGTTGGTGACAAATTAGAAGCAACAGATGTAGAAAAGATAGAAAAACAAACGCAACCGCCTGCCCGTTTTAATGAAGCATCATTAATTAAAACATTAGAATCTAACGGTATTGGTCGCCCATCAACGTATGCAAGTATTATTAAAACCATTAAAGCAAGAGATTATGTTGTCGTTGAAGATAAACGTTTTAAACCAACTGAACAAGGTAAACTTACAATTGAAACATTAAACAAATACTTTAAACAAATTATGGACATCAACTATACATCTAATTTAGAATCCAAATTAGATGTAATTGCAGATGGAAAAGTAGAACATATTCAATTATTAAAAGATTTTTATCACGAATTCATGCCAGTTTTAGAATCTGCTCAAAATAAGATGGAGAAAATTAAACCAGTCATGACGGATAAAATTTGCCCACTATGCGGTAAAAACCTTGTCATTAGAAAATCTAAGTATGGTCAGTTCTATGGATGTAGTGGTTTTCCTAAGTGTAAATACATTGAACAACTTTCAGATTGATTGTGAAATAAATAACATACTTGCGCAATAAACTTTACTCTAAAATGATTTAAGAATATAATGAAGATGCATCCAAACAATTGGGTGCTACTTATCCCCTATTAGTGTACTTAGTACACAAATCCCCTTTAATGACCCGCTGGCCTTTAGTCAGCGGGTCGCTTTATTCTATTTAGCCCTTGTATCATACGAATTATGATAAAATATGATTAGTTTATACGTTTAAAGGAGAAGGATATTATGCTTGAAGTTCAACATTTAACAAAAGCTTACGATAATGTATTGGTTTTAGATAATGCATCGTTTAAGATTGATAAAAACCAAATTGTTGGCTTACTTGGACCAAACGGTAGTGGTAAGACGACTATCATTAAATTAATGAATGATTTGATTCAACCAACATCTGGAAAGATATATTTTTTTGGCGCACTATTAAGTCTTAAAGATAAATCAAATATTGCTTATTTACCAGAACGTAGTGCACTGAATATGGCACAAAGTGTTGCTAGTGCATTAAAAATGTATAAGGATTTCTTTAGTGATTTTAATATAGAACATGCTAAACACATATTAAACCTTTTTGAAATACCTTTGAATAAGCGCTTATCACAATTATCAAAGGGTCAACGTGGCAAAGTGCAATTAGCATTAACCCTTGGTCGTAAAGTGGATTTATATATATTAGATGAACCATTAGATGGTATGGATCCTGCATCTCGTGATCTCATTATGAAAATTATTTTAAAATATAAAAAGTTAGAATCCAGTGTCATCTTATCTACCCATCAAATTACTGATATTGAAGGCTTTTTAGATTATGTTGTATTACTTAAAAAAGGTGAAGTGATTAGAGCAGAACTTAAAAGCACTTTAGAAAAAGAGAAGGGTATGTTGTTATCTAAGTACTTTAAGGAGATTTATAAATATGATGAAGAAATTATTTAAGTGGGATTTGATTCATTATGTTGGACAGTTAAAATGGATCTATCTAGCTACATTATTCTTAACTATATTGTCTGTCATCTTTGAAAGTTTTAGTACAGAAAACTTAATATTTGGTATGTTCTACCAAACAACATATATTGTCAGTATTGTTGGTGTATTGGGATGTTTATTATATACATTTTTTTCTATCTTCCAAAGATATTATCAAACCATATTAAAAGATGAAGCATACTTTACACATACCTTACCTATAACCAAAGGACGTATATTATTATCAAAAGTATTATCTGGATTTACTGTATTTATCTTATCCTTATTCATTGGTGTTGGATTACTGCATTGGCTTTCTGTTATTGATCTTAATGAGTTCTTGGAATTTAGAAACTTAGATCCAAATATATTTAATATGATGCTCATATCAATTGTTTCAATGGTTATTATGTTTCTTGTATTTATTGTTGTTATTTATGCAGCATTACTATTTGGGTTTAGCTATAACAAAAGAGAATGGCTATATGTATTTGTATATTTTGTTTTATATTATATTACTACTCAAGTCCTAAGTTTTGTTAACTTTGGAATTAACTTGATTATTAATCCAAATCTATTAAACATTGAAGCAGAAGATCCAGCTTCAGTATTCCAAGCAATCGGTGGTATTTTAATTATTCAGCTTATAATTGCAGTTGGTTTAGGTATAGCCAACTTCTATATAGCAAGATATTTAATGACCCGTAAAATCAATTTAAAAAACGGTTAAAGAAAACAACAAAACTTATATACAATCAAACATAATTGTATATAAGTTTTTTCTTTATAAAAATAAATTAAAATCGCTTATTTATGCGATATCAATGAAAATAATATATCAAAAGTGACCATTCAATTTCAAAGTGTAATTTAAATTATAAATATTCAAGACTTTTTTTCATAGTTACTATATAATGGTATACAAATGAAAAGAAACGAGACTTGATATTATATGCTAGAACTTAAGAATATAAATAAGACTTATGCCACTAAAAAAGGTGTGAGTGTCCATGCTTTAAAGGATATAAGTATGGTATTTGGTGAAACCGGGCTGGTTTTTGTAACCGGTAAATCTGGGTCAGGTAAATCTACTTTGTTAAACTTAATTGGTGGTTTAGATAAGTATGATTCAGGTGATATGATTATTAATCAAAAATCTAGTCAAACCTTCAAACAAAAAGATTTTGACTCCTACAGAAATACAATGGTAGGTTTTATATTTCAAGAATATAATATATTAAATGAGTTTAGTGTTGCTCAAAATATTGGGTTAGCCTTATCACTACAGGGTCAAAAGGTAACTGAGGATGCAATCAATGATTTGTTAATAAAACTAGATATTGCAGGTTTAGGTAATCGTAGTCCAAACGAACTATCAGGAGGTCAAAAACAAAGGGTTGCTATTGCAAGAGCACTTGTAAAAGATCCTAAAATTATTTTAGCTGATGAACCAACCGGTGCATTAGATAGTACAACTGGTATTCAACTACTTGAAACATTAAAGAAACTATCTAAAGATCGTTTAGTCATTATCATAAGTCATGATTTAGAGTTTGCACAAAAATATGCTGACCGCATTATCAATTTTAAAGATGGTGAAATCGAATATGATATTACCTATACAGGAAAATCAAATGCTGAGCATTTAAATCTAGCGTTAACTGATGAGGGTATAATCGTTCAACCAAAATATCAGTTAACAGCAAAAGATTTAGAAGTGATTAATAATTACTTATTAAACAAACAATCAAGCACAACTATTAAACATTCAAAACAGTCTGCTTTTCAGGGTTTTGATCAAACTGATCAATCTAGTATTAATGTTAGTTCAAAAAGTTTTAGTTTAATTAAATCTAAATTACCGTTTAAAGCATCTTTTTTAATGGCAATGAATGCACTAACACATAAAAAGTTACGTTTAATATTCTCAATTATTTTATCTAGTATTGCACTCATTATATTTGGAACAGTTGATACATTATCTAACTTTTCAGCTGAAGATAAGAGTTATGAAATTGTTAAAAATGAAAACTATAATCATGTCGTATTATCAAACTATAAAAAACAAGGCCAATCTTGGGTGTATTACAATAAGGAAGATTTAGATCAGGCATCTAAATTAGCTGTGGAATCAACTTATGAACAGGTAAGTTTATTGCCACAAATTAGAAGTATGCATAGCATGTATTTAGGCTATAATTTAAATTATGATCCGAATAATGAAACCTATTTTGATGTATTCTGGTATCAAATGTATACTGAAATGACCGATGATTATTTACTAAATTCTAGTTTTGAATTACATGGGAATTTACCGACCTCATTTGAAGAGATAGTCATTCCCAAAATAGCTTTTGAACAGTTTATGGTCTTAGGCTACAAAGATAGTAATGATGTGGTGACACCAATTCATGATTATGATGATATTATTGGTAAACATATTTATTTAGATACAAACATGCGATTTACAGTAACTGGTGTCATCGATTACAAAATACCTCATAACTTTGATGTACTCAAAAATCAACTTAAATCATCAACGGATACTTATAATGAACTTTATTGGGAGTTTCAAGATGCTTTACGTCATAGTACTTTAGGTATGTTTGTTATGAAGCCAGGTTATCATGCAGGTAGGCTAGAATTAGAATCCAGAAAATTATATATAGACATCTTAAAAGATGGTAATTATGTTACTACTTTTTATGGGATCCATCCAATAACAGAATTAAACCCTGAATCTATCAAATATTTTACTGGTATAAATACCAATAATTTAGGGATAAATGATATTGTAATAGATTCTAGAAAAATGCGTGATTTAGTTCATAATATTGTATCAGAAGCATTTTATTTAGATGTACGTTACAATTATTTAATTGATAACTACTATGAAGTACTTACAGATATTTTAGTAGAAAAATATCCAATGTATACAGCAATTGAAGACATTCCTGAAGCAGAACGTGCACTATTAGTTCATAATGAACTCAGACAGTTTATTTTAGAACCAAACCTTGAAGATATGCTTTATCAAGCAGTTACCGATGCTTACTTAGAAAATTATGGGCCGATTTCTTATGATGGTACAATTCGAAGAGGTTATAATGATTCAGTAATCGAAAGACAATTAAGCATTGTTGGATATACCGATGATTCTGAATCATTTACAGATATTTTTGTATCAAGCCCATTGTTTAATGAAGCAGTCATCCCACTTGAACCAATTTACAGTGGTTTAATTGTTGAAACAACAAATTTAAGCCGAAATTACTTTAATCAAATGATTAGGCAAAACCTTAATATGGAACCAGAGTATAAGGTTGCTATTGCAGACCCTGCAATTCAAGGGATTGTTGATTTAAGTTCAAATGTTTATAGTATGCAACAGTTTTTCTTTTGGACAGCAATTATCTTAGCATCATTTGCTGGATTATTAATGTTTAGTTTTATTAGTTCAAGCGTAAGTTATAAAAAACAAGAAATTGGAATTTTACGTGCAATTGGTGCAAGTAGTTATGATGTTTTAGGGATTTTTTCTAAACAGACATTTATGATTTCAACGATGAATGCAATCATTTCTATTATTGGTACAATATTCGCATCAAGTTGGATAAATGATGCCTTCAATATGGGTTTAAGACTACCGACAACATTATTTGATTTTGGTATAAGACAAGTTATACTGGTCACTGTATTATCGATGGTTATTGGATATCTATCTAGCGCAATACCGGTATTAAAAACAGCAGCTAAAAAACCAATAGATGCAATTAAAGATAAATAATTGATTTTTTAAGGTAATAATATGTTTTTATTACCTTTTTTTCTTTTCAATTATAACTTCCTTTGACTTTAGGTTTCATTGACTTTTATAATGTATATATAGAAAATGAGGCATAAAGATGAAAATACTTACAAACCTACATGATATAAGCAAGCTTAATCAAGTACTGAAGGTTTCAGATGGCATTTTATTAGGTAATCAAATGTTTTCTAAAACGATTACGCATGACTTTTTAGAAGATACTTATGAAATTATTAAAAAGACACATCAAGATAAAAAAGAAGTGTTTATTTTACTGAATCGTATATTTACAGATGATGAACTTATTAACGTAGAAGCATATATTAAAGAATTACCTGTTGATTTAATCAATGGTTTTATTGGTGCAGATCTGGGTTTAATTTTTGTGTTGGAAAAATTAAATTTAAGTCATAAATTTGTTTATAATCCAGAAACACTTTTAACCAATGATGTAGACTTTAATGACTTATCAACCCTTAATATTAAGGGTGCATTCGTCTCAAAAGAAATCACACTAGAAGATATCTTAGAAATTGGTGCATTAAAGCAGTATCAATTGTTTTATTTTGGACACGGTCACATGTCAATGTTTTATTCAAAAAGACAAATGTTAAATACCTTTATGGATTATCAAAATGAGTCAAACATATTACATGATGATAAAAGTTTAAGATTAAGCGAAGCTAAAAGACCCGATGAGGTTTACCCGATTATTGAAGATGCTGCAGGTACACACGTTTTTAGAGGGCATGTATTTAATAGCTTTAAAGTAATTAATCAACTTGAATCAGTTGTTGATTATTTTATTGTGGATACACTCTTTTTAGATGATGATTACGCAATAAACATTATAAAAATGTATAAAGAAAAACAAATCGATAAAAATATTTTAGATAGATATAATCAAATACTACATGATGGATTCTTGTTTGATGAATCAACAATTAAAGGTGAAAAAAATGATTGAACTACTCGCTCCTGCAGGAGATTTAGATAAATTAAAGATTGCTATTATATATGGAGCAGATGCGGTGTTTGTTGGTGGTAAATCATTTAGTTTACGTGCAAATGCATCAAACTTTACAAAAGAAGATTTAATAGAAGGATGCAAGTTTGCACATGAACGTGGTAAAAAGGTATATGTGACAACAAACGTTATTCCACATCAAAAAGATAAAGCTGGCCTAATTGAATACTTAAAAACTTTAGAAGCGGCAAAAGTAGATGCTATTATTGCAGCTAGTCCTTTAATTATAAATACAGCACTTGAACATACAAACTTAGAAGTACATATCTCGACCCAACAGTCTGCATTAAATATTCCCACAGTAAATTATTGGTATAACAAAGGTGCAACCAGAGTTGTATTAGGTCGTGATATTGATCTAGAGGGTATAGAACATATTACAAAAAATGTGAAATCAGAAATTGAGGTATTTATTCATGGGGGTATGTGTGCAGGGTATAGTGGACGCTGTGCTTTATCTAATCATTTAACCAACCGTGATGCCAACCGTGGTGGATGTACACACACATGCCGTTGGTT